>NZ_NQYG01000046.1:0-44625 GCF_002878485.1 Pseudomonas sp. AD21 | reverse complement strand
CACCTAAAGCCGTTTAGGGGCTAGGCATGAACCATAGAATCTCCCACAGGTTTTCTCTTCAGCCTGGGAGACAAAACATTGATCCAGAGCGGTACAACCGTCAGAAAAATCCGCTAAAACGGGCGCCGTCGCTACTTGCAGTAACGCGCAAGTAAGACAACTTCCCAACTGACATCCCGTTAAACAGTTACAAAACCAGCCCAAACGATATCAATTATCATTTAGCCGCAACTATGTTCGTTACGCCCCCTACAAAACATTATTTGCATAAACCCGCCTAATGCCCGCAACGCATGGGCTGCAGGGCATTGGAGGTGCGCTATGTCCTTATTCCAATAAATAATTTCGCTATAGGAATTTTACTTGCAGGGTGTTTAGCCATAAAATCAGCGCGATTGATTGCTGCGACATATCGTCACTGCCTTATTTCTTTATCAAGCTCAGAGACCTTTGCTCTCTGTTAAGGATTACCAGCATGCCCGAAGCGACAGGACTCATGGCCCACAACTGGGGCTTTGCCATTTTCCTTCTGGGTGTAGTCGGCCTGTGTGCCTTCATGCTCGGCGTCTCCAGCCTCCTCGGGTCAAAAGCCTGGGGCCGCAGCAAAAACGAACCGTTCGAGTCCGGCATGCTACCTACCGGTGGCGCCCGCTTGCGGCTCTCAGCCAAATTCTATCTGGTCGCGATGCTCTTCGTGATCTTCGATATCGAAGCCCTCTTTCTCTTTGCATGGTCTGTGTCCGTCCGCGAAAGCGGCTGGACCGGATTCGTCGAAGCTCTCGTTTTCATAGCAATTCTGTTGGCAGGTCTTGTCTACCTGTTCCGAGTGGGCGCCCTTGACTGGGCTCCGGAAGCTCGTCGCAAGCGGCAGGCGAAGCTGAAACAATGAGGCTTTGGCAATGCAATACAATCTCACCAGAATCGACCCCGATGCTCCTAACGAGCAGTATCCGATTGGCGAACGGGAAACCGTTTCCGATCCGTTAGAAGATCAAGTCCACAAAAACATTTTCATGGGCAAGCTCGAAGACGTGCTGAGTGGCGCGGTCAACTGGGGGCGTAAAAACTCCCTGTGGCCGTACAACTTCGGCCTTTCGTGCTGCTATGTGGAAATGACCACCGCCTTCACGGCGCCCCACGACATCGCGCGCTTTGGCGCCGAAGTTATCCGGGCATCACCGCGTCAGGCCGACTTCATGGTTATCGCCGGTACCTGCTTCATCAAGATGGCGCCGATCATTCAGCGTCTCTACGAGCAAATGCTCGAGCCGAAGTGGGTGATTTCCATGGGCTCGTGCGCCAACTCCGGTGGTATGTACGACATCTACTCCGTGGTTCAAGGGGTGGACAAGTTCCTGCCCGTGGACGTCTACGTACCTGGCTGCCCGCCCCGTCCAGAAGCATTTCTGCAAGGCTTGATGCTGTTGCAGGAATCGATTGGCCAGGAGCGTCGCCCACTGTCCTGGGTCGTTGGTGATCAAGGCGTTTATCGCGCCGACATGCCTTCGCAGAAAGAACAGCGCCGCGAACAGCGAATCGCAGTCACCAACCTGCGCAGCCCTGACGAAGTCTGATCCAGATCTGTTCTTACAAAGAAACGAGAAGCTGGCTTCATTCTTTACGTTGACCGAAAGCGAAAAAATAACCATGACTACAGGCAGCGCTCTGTACATCCCGCCTTATAAGGCAGACGACCAGGATGTGGTCGTCGAATTGAACAACCGTTTTGGCGCCGAAGCGTTCACCGCTCAGTCGACCCGCACCGGCATGCCGGTGCTGTGGGTGGCGCGCGCCAAACTCGTCGAAGTCCTGACCTTCCTGCGCAACCTGCCCAAGCCGTACGTCATGCTCTATGACCTGCACGGCGTGGACGAGCGTCTGCGCACCAAACGTCAAGGACTGCCATCGGGCGCCGACTTCACCGTGTTCTATCACCTCATGTCGCTTGAGCGTAATAGTGACGTGATGATCAAAGTCGCCTTGTCCGAAAGCGACCTCAGTTTGCCCACCGTCACCAGCATCTGGCCGAACGCCAACTGGTACGAGCGTGAAGTCTGGGACATGTACGGCATCGACTTCAAAGGCCACCCGCACCTGTCGCGCATCATGATGCCGCCGACCTGGGAAGGTCACCCGCTGCGCAAGGACTTTCCGGCGCGCGCCACCGAATTCGATCCGTTCAGCCTCAACCTTGCCAAGCAACAGCTTGAGGAAGAGGCCGCGCGCTTCCGTCCTGAAGACTGGGGCATGAAGCGTTCCGGCGCCAACGAGGACTACATGTTCCTCAACCTCGGCCCGAACCACCCTTCCGCGCACGGTGCTTTCCGCATCATTCTGCAACTGGACGGTGAAGAGATCGTCGACTGCGTACCAGACATCGGTTACCACCACCGTGGTGCCGAAAAGATGGCCGAACGTCAGTCCTGGCACAGTTTCATCCCGTACACCGACCGTATCGATTACCTCGGCGGCGTGATGAACAACCTGCCGTACGTGCTCTCGGTCGAGAAGCTGGCCGGTATCAAGGTGCCCGAGAAGGTCGACGTCATCCGCATCATGATGGCCGAGTTCTTCCGGATCACCAGCCACCTGCTGTTCCTGGGGACTTACATCCAGGACGTCGGCGCCATGACTCCGGTGTTCTTCACCTTCACCGACCGCCAGAAGGCGTACACGGTGATTGAAGCCATTACCGGTTTCCGTCTGCACCCGGCCTGGTACCGCATCGGTGGTGTTGCTCACGACCTGCCGCGCGGCTGGGACAAACTGGTAAAAGACTTCGTTGAATGGCTGCCAAAACGCCTCGATGAATACACCAAGGCTGCCCTGCAGAACAGCATCCTCAAGGGCCGTACCATCGGCGTCGCTGCCTACAACACCAAAGAAGCCCTGGAATGGGGCGTCACCGGTGCAGGCCTGCGTTCGACCGGTTGCGACTTCGACCTGCGTAAAGCGCGTCCATACTCGGGCTACGAGAACTTCGAATTCGAAGTGCCGCTGGCCGCCAATGGCGATGCCTACGACCGCTGCATGGTTCGCGTCGAAGAGATGCGCCAGAGCATCAAGATCATCGACCAGTGCATGCGCAACATGCCGGAAGGCCCGTACAAGGCGGATCACCCGCTGACCACGCCGCCGCCGAAAGAGCGCACGCTGCAGCACATCGAAACCTTGATCACGCACTTCCTGCAAGTTTCGTGGGGCCCGGTCATGCCGGCCAACGAATCCTTCCAGATGATCGAAGCGACCAAGGGCATCAACAGTTATTACCTGACGAGCGACGGCGGCACCATGAGCTACCGTACCCGGATCCGCACTCCGAGCTTCCCCCATCTGCAACAGATCCCTTCGGTGATCAAAGGCAGCATGGTCGCGGACTTGATTGCGTACCTGGGTAGTATCGACTTCGTTATGGCCGACGTGGACCGCTAAGCATGAACAGCACGCTTATCCAGACAGACCGTTTCACCTTGAGTGAAACCGAGCGCTCGGCCATCGAGCACGAGCTGCATCACTACGAAGACCCGCGCGCGGCGTCGATCGAAGCCCTGAAGATCGTTCAGAAAGAACGCGGCTGGGTGCCGGATGGCGCCTTGTACGCGATCGGCGAGATCCTCGGCATCCCGGCCAGCGACGTTGAAGGTGTGGCGACGTTCTATAGCCAGATCTTCCGTCAGCCGGTCGGCCGCCACATCATTCGCGTCTGCGACAGCATGGTCTGCTACATCGGCGGCCACGAGTCGGTGGTCAGTGAAATCCAGAACAATCTGGGCATCGGCCTGGGTCAGACCACCGCCGACGGTCGTTTCACCCTGCTGCCTGTCTGCTGCCTCGGCAACTGCGACAAGGCACCGGCGCTGATGATCGACGACGACACCTTTGGCGACGTGCAGCCTGCTGGCGTGGCCAAACTGCTCGAGGGCTACGTATGACCCTGACATCTTTCGGTCCTGCCAACCGCATCCAGCGTTCGGCCGAGACTCACCCGCTGACCTGGCGTCTGCGTGACGACGGCGAAGCCGTGTGGCTCGACGAGTACCAGGCCAAGAACGGTTACGCTGCGGCGCGCAAAGCCTTCGCCGACATGGATCAGGACGCCATCGTCCAGACCGTGAAAGACGCCGGCCTCAAAGGTCGCGGCGGTGCAGGCTTCCCCACGGGCGTGAAGTGGGGCCTGATGCCCAAAGACGAATCCATCAACATCCGCTACCTGCTGTGCAACGCGGACGAGATGGAGCCGAACACCTGGAAAGACCGCATGCTGATGGAGCAACTGCCCCATCTGCTGATCGAAGGCATGCTGATCAGTGCTCGCGCGCTGAAAACCTACCGTGGCTACATCTTCCTGCGTGGCGAGTACACCACCGCCGCCAAGCACCTCAACCGTGCCGTGGAAGAAGCCAAGGCTGCAGGCCTGCTGGGTAAAAACATTCTGGGCAGCGGCTTCGATTTCGAGCTGTTCGTCCACACCGGCGCCGGGCGTTACATCTGTGGTGAAGAAACCGCACTGATCAACTCCCTCGAAGGCCGCCGTGCCAACCCGCGCTCCAAGCCGCCCTTCCCTGCCGCCGTCGGCGTGTGGGGCAAGCCGACTTGCGTGAACAACGTTGAGACTCTGTGCAACGTGCCGGCGATCATTGCCGACGGCGTTGACTGGTACAAATCGTTGGCCCGCGAAGGCAGCGAAGACATGGGCACCAAGCTCATGGGCTTCTCCGGCAAAGTGAAAAACCCGGGCCTGTGGGAACTGCCATTCGGCGTCACCGGTCGCGAGCTGTTCGAAGACTACGCCGGCGGCATGCGCGACGGCTTCAAGCTCAAGGCCTGGCAGCCAGGTGGTGCCGGTACCGGTTTTCTCTTGCCGGAACACCTCGACGCACAAATGTACGCCGGCGGCATCGCCAAGGTGGGCACCCGTATGGGTACCGGCCTGGCCATGGCGGTGGACGACAGCGTCAACATGGTCTCCTTGCTGCGCAACATGGAGCAGTTCTTCGCTCGCGAGTCGTGCGGCTTCTGCACCCCGTGCCGCGATGGTTTGCCATGGAGCGTCAAGCTCTTGATGGCCATCGAAGAAGGCCGCGGTCAGCCAGGCGACATCGAGACCCTGCTGGGTCTGGTCAACTTCCTCGGCCCAGGCAAGACCTTCTGTGCTCACGCACCGGGTGCCGTGGAGCCGTTGGGCAGTGCCATCAAATACTTCCGTCCAGAGTTCGAAGCCGGTATCGCGCCTGCAAGCGCCGCCGTCCCGCCTCTGGCAAGGCCGATCGTAGTCGGCGCGTAAACGCTTAAAAAGGCGAAGGGTCCGTGCCCTTCGCCTTTCGTCCGATGACGCCTTTCGGGGCTGACTGGATTCGGACGGATAACAAGATTCCATTAGCCACGCCCGCTGACACCGGGCCAACGAAGACCTTTGAACCATGGCCACTATCCACGTAGACGGCAAAGCGCTCGAAGTCGACGGGGCAGACAACCTGTTACAGGCATGTCTGTCGCTGGGCCTCGACATCCCTTATTTCTGCTGGCACCCCGCGCTTGGTAGCGTCGGGGCTTGCCGCCAGTGCGCGGTCAAGCAGTACACCGACGAGAACGACACCCGTGGTCGCATCGTCATGTCCTGCATGACCCCGGCCACCGACAACACCTGGATCTCCATCGACGATGAAGAATCCAAAGCGTTCCGCGCCAGTGTTGTCGAATGGCTGATGACCAACCACCCGCACGACTGCCCTGTGTGCGAAGAAGGCGGTCATTGCCACCTGCAAGACATGACTGTGATGACCGGCCACAACGAGCGCCGTTATCGCTTCACCAAACGCACCCACCAGAACCAGCAACTGGGCCCGTTCATTTCTCATGAAATGAACCGCTGCATCGCCTGCTACCGCTGCGTGCGTTTCTACAAGGATTACGCTGGCGGCACCGACCTCGGTGTATTCGGCGCCCACGACAACGTGTACTTCGGTCGTGTTGAAGACGGCACCCTCGAAAGCGAGTTCTCCGGCAACCTCACCGAGGTCTGCCCGACCGGTGTGTTCACCGACAAGACTCACTCCGAGCGCTACAACCGCAAGTGGGACATGCAGTTCTCGCCGAGCATCTGCCATGGCTGCTCCAGCGGTTGCAACATCTCCCCGGGCGAGCGTTACGGCGAACTGCGTCGCATCGAAAACCGTTTCAACGGTTCGGTGAACCAGTACTTCCTGTGCGACCGTGGCCGTTTCGGTTATGGCTACGTCAACCGCACCGACCGTCCACGTCAGCCGCTGCTGGCCGATGGCACCAAGCTGGGCCTCGACGCTGCACTGGATAAAGCCGCTGACTTGCTGCGCGGCCGCAACATCGTCGGTATCGGTTCGCCGCGCGCCAGCCTCGAAAGCAACTACGCGTTGCGCGAACTGGTCGGCGCCGAGCACTTCTACTCTGGCATTGAAGCGTCCGAACTGGAACGCATCCGTCTGGTCCTGCAAGTGCTCAAGGACAGCCCGCTGCCTGTGCCGAACATGCGCGACATCGAAGACCACGACGCTGTGTTCGTCCTCGGTGAAGACCTGACTCAGACTGCTGCGCGTATGGCTCTGTCCCTGCGTCAGTCGGTCAAGGGCAAAGCCGAAGACATGGCCGAAGCCATGCGCGTTCAGCCTTGGCTGGATGCTGCGGTGAAGAACATCGGTCAGCACGCGCTGAACCCGCTGTTCATCGCCAGCCTGGCGGAAACCAAGCTCGACGACATCGCCGAAGAATGCGTACACGCAGCTCCGGACGACCTGGCGCGCATCGGTTTCGCCGTGGCTCACGCTCTGGATGCCAGCGCGCCTGCCGTTGAAGGTCTGGACGCTGAAGCTCTGGAACTGGCCAAGCGCATTGCCGACGCCCTGCTCGCGGCCAAACGTCCGCTGATCATCGCCGGTACTTCGCTGGGTTCCAAAGCCCTGATCGAAGCCGCTGCGAACATCGCCAAAGCCCTGAAGCTGCGCGAGAAGAACGGTTCGATCAGCCTGATCGTGCCGGAAGCCAACAGCCTCGGTCTGGCCATGCTCGGTGGCGAATCGGTCGACGCGGCGCTGCAAGCCGTGATCGACGGCAAGGCCGACGCCATCGTCGTGCTGGAAAACGATCTGTACACCCGCACCTCGAAAGCCAAGGTCGATGCGTCGCTGAACGCTGCGAAAGTGGTGATCGTTGCTGACCACCAGAAGACCGCCACTAGCGATCGCGCGCACCTGGTGCTGCCAGCGGCGAGCTTCGCTGAAGGCGACGGTACGCTGGTCAGCCAGGAAGGTCGCGCCCAGCGCTTCTTCCAGGTTTTCGACCCGCAATACATGGACGCGAGCATCCTGGTGCACGAAGGCTGGCGCTGGCTGCACGCCCTGCGCGCGACCCTGCTGAACCAGCCGATCGACTGGACGCAACTCGACCACGTGACTGCTGCCGTTGCTTCGAGCACCGAGCAACTGGCGCGCATCGTCGACGCTGCACCATCGGCGGCGTTCCGCATCAAGGGTCTGAAACTGGCGCGTGAGCCGCTGCGTTATTCCGGTCGCACCGCGATGCGCGCCGACATCAGCGTTCACGAACCGCGCACCCCGCAAGACAAAGACACCGCGTTCGCCTTCTCCATGGAAGGTTACTCGGGCTCTACCGAACCGCGTCAGCAGGTTCCGTTTGCCTGGTCTCCGGGCTGGAACTCGCCACAAGCGTGGAACAAGTTCCAGGACGAAGTCGGTGGTCACATCCGTGCCGGCGACCCGGGCACCCGCCTGATCGAAAGCACCGGTGATTCACTGAACTGGTTCGCTGCAGCACCGCGCGCATTCAACCCGGCGCCGGGCACCTGGCAAGCCGTGCCGTTCTTCCACCTGTTCGGCAGCGACGAGAACTCGTCGAAAGCCGCACCGGTTCAAGAGCGCATTCCAGCTCCGTACGTGGCTCTGGCGAAATCCGAAGCGGATCGCCTGGGCGTCAACGACGGTGCTCTGCTGAGCCTGAACGTGGCCGGCCAGACCCTGCGTCTGCCGCTGCGCATCAATGAAGAACTGGGCGCTGGTCTGGTGGCCTTGCCTGCGGGCATCGCCGGCATTCCACCGGCATTCGCCGGCGTGTCCGTCGACGGTCTGCAGGAGGCAGCGCAATGACCTGGTTCACCCCTGAAGTGATCGACGTGATCCTGACGGTCATCAAAGCCATCGTGATTCTGCTGGCCGTTGTGGTCGCAGGCGCGTTGCTCAGCTTTGTCGAACGTCGCCTGCTGGGCTGGTGGCAGGACCGTTACGGTCCGAACCGCGTTGGCCCGTTCGGCATGTTCCAGATCGCTGCCGACATGCTGAAGATGTTCTTCAAGGAAGACTGGACCCCACCGTTTGCCGACAAGGTGATCTTCACCCTGGCACCGGTGGTGGCCATGTCGGCCCTGCTGATCGCCTTCGCGATCATCCCGATCACCCCGACCTGGGGCGTGGCGGATCTGAACATCGGCCTGCTGTTCTTCTTCGCCATGGCGGGTCTCTCGGTCTACGCGGTGCTGTTCGCCGGCTGGTCGAGTAACAACAAGTTCGCCCTGCTCGGCAGCTTGCGTGCCTCGGCGCAGACCGTGTCCTACGAAGTGTTCATGGGCCTGGCCCTGATGGGCATCGTGGTGCAGGTCGGCTCGTTCAACATGCGCGACATCGTCGAATACCAGGCGCAGAACCTGTGGTTCATCATTCCGCAGTTCTTCGGCTTCTGTACCTTCTTCATCGCTGGCGTCGCCGTGACTCACCGTCACCCGTTCGACCAGCCGGAAGCGGAACAGGAACTGGCCGACGGTTACCACATTGAATACGCCGGTATGAAATGGGGCATGTTCTTCGTCGGTGAATACATCGGCATCATCCTGATCTCGGCGCTGCTGGTCACCCTGTTCTTCGGTGGCTGGCACGGTCCGTTCGGCATCCTGCCGCAACTGTCCTTCGTCTGGTTCGCACTGAAGACCGCGTTCTTCATCATGCTGTTCATCCTGCTGCGCGCCTCCATCCCGCGTCCGCGTTATGACCAGGTGATGGACTTCAGCTGGAAATTCTGCCTGCCACTGACCCTGATCAATTTGCTGATAACCGCTGCGGTTGTGTTGTGGAACACACCTGCGGTTGCGGTTCAGTGAGGATTTGACCCATGTTCAAATATATTGGCGACATCGTTAAGGGTACCGGTACCCAGTTGCGCAGCCTGGTCATGGTCTTCGGCCATGGCTTTCGCAAGCGCGACACCCTGCAATACCCGGAAGAAGCGGTCTACCTGCCACCACGCTACCGTGGTCGCATCGTCCTGACCCGCGACCCCGATGGCGAAGAGCGTTGCGTAGCCTGCAACCTGTGCGCCGTGGCTTGCCCGGTCGGTTGCATCTCGCTGCAGAAAGCTGAAACCGAAGACGGTCGCTGGTACCCGGACTTCTTCCGTATCAACTTCTCGCGCTGCATTTTCTGCGGTCTCTGCGAGGAAGCCTGTCCGACCACCGCAATCCAGCTGACACCGGATTTCGAGATGGCCGAGTTCAAACGTCAGGACCTGGTGTACGAGAAAGAAGATCTTTTGATCTCCGGCCCCGGCAAAAACCCTGATTACAACTTCTATCGTGTTGCAGGTATGGCAATCGCTGGCAAGCCGAAAGGCTCTGCGCAGAACGAAGCCGAACCGATCAACGTGAAGAGCTTGCTGCCTTAAGGAAGAACGATGGAATTCGCTTTCTATTTCGCATCGGGTATCGCGGTTGTGTCCACGCTTCGCGTGGTCACCAACACCAACCCTGTGCACGCCCTGCTCTACCTGATCATCTCGTTGATTGCCGTGGCCATGACCTTCTTCGCACTCGGCGCACCGTTCGCCGGCGTGCTGGAAGTGATCGCCTACGCCGGCGCCATCATGGTGCTGTTCGTGTTCGTGGTGATGATGCTGAACCTGGGCCCGGCCTCGGTTCAGCAGGAACGCACCTGGCTCAAGCCCGGTATCTGGGCGGGGCCGGTGATTCTCGCCGCCCTGCTGCTGGCCGAACTGCTGTATGTGCTGTTCGCTCACCAGAGCGGTCAGGCCATCGGCCACACCACCGTAGACGCGAAAGCCGTGGGCATCAGCCTGTTCGGTCCGTACCTGCTGGTGGTCGAACTCGCCTCGATGCTGCTGCTTGCTGCAGCCGTCACGGCGTTCCATTTGGGCCGTAACGAGGCGAAGGAGTAAGACATGCCTGCTATCCCTCTCGAGCATGGATTGGCCGTTGCCGGCATCCTGTTCTGCCTTGGTCTGGTCGGCCTGATGGTCCGCCGCAACATTTTGTTCGTGTTGATGAGTCTGGAAGTGATGATGAACGCCTCTGCACTGGCGTTCATTGTTGCTGGCGCCCGTTGGGGCCAGCCGGATGGACAGATCATGTTCATCCTGGTGATCAGCCTTGCAGCCGCCGAGGCCAGTATCGGCCTGGCGATCCTGCTGCAACTGTATCGCCGCTTCCACACGCTCGATATCGACGCTGCCAGTGAGATGCGCGGATGAACCTGATCTTTCTGACTTTCGTATTCCCTCTGATCGGTTTCCTGCTGCTGTCGTTCTCCCGTGGACGCTGGTCGGAAAACCTCTCGGCGCTGATCGGCGTGGGTTCCATTGGCTTGTCGGCGATTGTCGCCGCCTACGTCATCTGGCAATTCAACGTCGCACCTCCCGAAGGCGGTCACTACACCCTGGTACTTTGGCAGTGGATGGCGGTGGAAGGCTTCAAGCCTGACTTCGCCCTCTACGTCGACGGCCTGTCGGTCACCATGCTCGGCGTGGTGGTTGGCGTAGGTTTCCTGATCCACCTGTTCGCGTCCTGGTACATGCGCGGCGAAGCGGGTTACTCGCGCTTCTTCGCGTACACCAACCTGTTTATCGCCAGCATGCTGTTCCTGGTGCTCGGCGATAACCTGTTGTTCCTGTACTTCGGCTGGGAAGGCGTGGGCCTGTGCTCGTACCTGTTGATCGGTTTCTACTACAGCAACCGCAACAATGGTAACGCCGCACTCAAGGCCTTCATCGTGACCCGGATCGGCGACGTGTTCATGGCCATCGGCCTGTTCATCCTGTTCCAGCAAGTGGGCACGCTGAACATCCAGGAACTGCTGGTGCTGGCACCGCAGAAATTCCAGGTCGGCGACTTCTGGATCACCCTGGCGACTCTGATGCTGCTGGGTGGTGCGGTTGGTAAATCGGCGCAACTGCCGCTGCAAACCTGGCTCGCGGACGCAATGGCCGGCCCGACCCCGGTGTCGGCACTGATCCACGCCGCAACGATGGTGACTGCCGGTGTCTACCTGATCGCCCGTACCCACGGTCTGTTCACCCTGGCGCCGGAAATCCTGCACCTGGTCGGCATCGTGGGTGGTGTGACCCTGGTACTGGCTGGTTTCGCCGCTCTGGTACAAACCGACATCAAACGTATCCTCGCCTACTCGACCATGAGCCAGATCGGCTACATGTTCCTGGCGCTGGGCGTTGGTGCATGGGATGGCGCGATTTTCCACCTGATGACCCACGCCTTCTTCAAGGCCCTGTTGTTCCTTGCTTCCGGTGCGGTGATCGTTGCCTGCCACCACGAGCAGAACATCTTCAAGATGGGCGGTCTGTGGAAAAAACTGCCACTGGCCTACGCCAGTTTCATCGTCGGTGGTGCTGCGCTGGCCGCTCTGCCACTGGTCACCGCAGGCTTCTACTCCAAGGACGAAATCCTTTGGGAAGCGTTCGCCAGCGGTAACCACGGTCTGCTCTACGCAGGTCTGGTCGGCGCGTTCATGACTTCGCTGTACACCTTCCGCCTGATCTTCATCACCTTCCACGGTGAAGCCAAGACCGAAGCTCACGCTGGTCACGGCATCGCTCACTGGCTGCCTCTGTCGGTGCTGATCGTGCTGTCGACCTTCATCGGCGCGATGATCGTTCCACCGCTGCACGGCGTACTGCCGGAAAGCGTTGGGCATGCCGGCGGCGAAGCCAAGCACAGTCTGGAACTCGCTTCGGGCGCCATCGCCCTGGCCGGTATCCTGCTGGCGGCCTTGCTGTTCCTCGGCAAGCGTCGCTTTGTAACGGCAATCGCCAACAGCGGCATCGGCCGTTTCCTTTCGGCCTGGTGGTTCGCTGCCTGGGGCTTCGACTGGATCTACGACAAACTGTTCGTCAAGCCGTACCTTGCGATCAGCCACATGCTGCGCAGAGACCCGCTCGACCAGACCATCGGTCTGATCCCGCGTATGGCCAAGGGTGGTCACACTGCCCTGAGCCGCACCGAGACCGGTCAACTGCGTTGGTACGCTGCTTCGATGGCTGCTGGTGCCGTGCTGGTTATTGGCGCCATCGTGCTGGTAGCGGTCTGATATGAACCTTGCGAATTTGCGAAAGGAAACGAGCCCGTCATGATTCTGCCTTGGCTAATCCTGATCCCCTTCATCGGCGGCCTGCTGTGCTGGATGGGTGAGCGCTTCGGCGCTACCCTCCCCCGCTGGATTGCGCTGTTGACCATGACCCTGGAACTCGCCCTCGGCCTCTGGCTGTGGGCCCACGGTGACTATTCATTTGCTCCGGCGCCTGGCGCCGATCCGACCTGGGCGCTTGAGTTCAAGCATGTCTGGATCCAGCGCTTCGGCATCAACGTGCACCTGGCCCTCGACGGCCTGTCGCTGTTGATGATCCTGCTGACCGGTCTGCTGGGTATCCTCTCGGTACTCTGCTCGTGGAAAGAGATTCAACGTCACGTTGGCTTCTTCCACCTGAACCTGATGTGGATCCTGGGCGGCGTTGTCGGCGTGTTCCTCGCCCTCGACCTGTTCATGTTCTTCTTCTTCTGGGAAATGATGCTGGTGCCGATGTACTTCCTCATCGCGCTCTGGGGTCACAGTTCTTCGGACGGCAAGAAAACCCGGATCTACGCAGCAACCAAGTTCTTCATCTTCACTCAGGCTTCCGGCCTGATCATGCTGGTGGCGATCCTTGGTCTGGTGCTGGTCAACTTCAACAACACCGGCGTGATTACCTTCAACTACGCCGACCTGTTGAAAACCAAGATGTCGATGACCACCGAGTACATTCTGATGCTCGGCTTCTTCATCGCCTTCGCGGTCAAGCTGCCAGTTGTACCGTTCCACTCCTGGTTGCCTGATGCGCACGCCCAGGCACCGACTGCAGGTTCTGTCGACCTCGCCGGTATCTTGCTGAAAACCGCTGCTTACGGTCTGCTGCGCTTCGCTCTGCCGCTGTTCCCGAATGCTTCGGCCGAGTTCGCGCCGATCGCCATGACCCTCGGTCTGGTCGGGATCTTCTACGGTGCGTTCCTCGCTTTCGCACAAACCGACATCAAGCGTCTGATCGCCTTCTCTTCCGTTTCCCACATGGGCTTCGTGTTGATCGGCATCTACTCCGGCAGCCAACTGGCGCTGCAAGGTGCAGTGATCCAGATGCTGGCGCACGGTCTGTCGGCAGCGGCACTGTTTATCCTCAGCGGTCAGTTGTACGAGCGTCTGCACACCCGTGACATGCGTGAGATGGGCGGACTGTGGTCGCGCATCGCTTACCTGCCGGCGATCAGCCTGTTCTTTGCAGCCGCGTCCTTGGGTCTGCCGGGTACCGGTAACTTTGTCGGCGAGTTCCTGATCCTGATCGGTACCTTCGCCAGTGCTCCATGGATCACGGCGATTGCCACCTCCGGTCTGGTGTTCGGTTCGGTCTACTCGCTGATCATGATCCACCGTGCCTACTTCGGTCCGGCCAAATCGGACTCGATCCTGCACGGCATGGACGGTCGCGAACTGATCATGGTGCTGGGCCTTGCGGCGTTGCTGATTTACCTCGGCGTCTACCCGCAGCCGTTCCTCGACACTTCCGCCGCCACGATGCATGGCGTGCAGCAGTGGCTCGGCACCGCCTTCACTCAACTCGCTTCGGCCCGGTAAGAGCGCTATGGAATTCACGATTCAACACTTTATTGCGCTTGCGCCACTGTTGATCACCAGCCTCACCATTATCGTGGTGATGCTGGCAATCGCCTGGCGCCGCAACCACTCGCAGACCTTCCTGATCTCGGTCGCCGGTCTGAACCTGGCCTTGCTGTCGATCCTGCCGGCCCTGAAAGTCGCGCCTCTGGCCGTGACTCCATTGCTGCAAATCGACACCTTCGCCTGCCTGTACATGGCGCTGATCCTGGTCGCCACCCTCGCCTGCGTCACCCTCGCTCACGCCTATCTGGGCGATGGCGGTTCGGGTTACCCGGGCAACCGTGAAGAACTGTACCTGCTGATCCTGATGGCCGCCGCCGGTGGTCTGGTTCTGGTCAGCGCGCAGCACCTGGCCGGTTTGTTCATCGGTCTGGAACTGCTGTCGGTACCGGTTTACGGTCTGGTGGCTTACGCCTTCTTCAACAAGCGTTCGCTGGAAGCCGGCATCAAGTACATGGTGCTGTCGGCTGCCGGTTCCGCGTTTCTGTTGTTCGGTATGGCGCTGCTGTACGCCGACTCGGGTTCGCTGAGCTTTGTCGGTATCGGTCAGGCGCTGGCTGCAACTGGCCTGCCTAGCTCGCTGGCACAACTGGGCCTGGGCATGATGCTGATCGGTCTGGCGTTCAAGCTGTCGCTGGTACCGTTCCACCTGTGGACGCCGGACGTGTACGAAGGTGCTCCGGCACCGGTCGCCGCGTTCCTCGCCACGGCGTCGAAGGTTGCGGTGTTTGCGGTGATGGTGCGCCTGTTCCAGATCTCTCCTGCTGCCAGCAGCGGTGTACTGAGCGACGTGCTGACCGTGATCGCCATCGCCTCGATCCTGTTCGGTAACCTGCTGGCCCTGACCCAGAGCAACCTCAAGCGTCTGCTCGGTTACTCGTCCATCGCGCACTTCGGCTACCTGCTGATCGCCCTGGTGGCGAGCAAGGGTCTGGCGGTGGAAGCCATCGGCGTGTACCTGGTGACTTATGTGATCACCAGCCTCGGCGCGTTCGGCGTGATCACGCTGATGTCCTCGCCATACAACGGCCGTGACGCGGATGCCCTGTACGAGTATCGCGGCCTGTTCTGGCGCCGTCCGTACCTGACCGCCGTACTGACCGTAATGATGCTGTCCCTGGCCGGTATCCCGCTGACTGCTGGCTTCATCGGCAAGTTCTACATCATCGCTACCGGTGTTGAATCGCACCAATGGTGGCTGGTCGGTTCGCTGGTGCTGGGCAGCGCCATCGGCGTGTTCTACTACCTGCGCGTGATGGTCACCCTGTACCTGATCGAGCCAAACCTGCGTCGCCACGACGCCCAGTTGCACTGGGAACAGAAGGCAGGCGGCGTGATGCTGCTGGCCATCGCCCTGGTCGCATTCTTCCTGGGTGTGTACCCGCAGCCATTGCTGACCCTGGTTCAGCAGGCGGGTCTGGCGGGCTGATTGCTCCGTTAGAACTGGTAACAAAAGAAACGGCACCTTCGGGTGCCGTTTTTGTTTTTGCAGGATTCGATATCTCGAGCGCTTGCGCTGGCCTCATCGCGGGCAAGCCCGGCTCCCACCGGTTTCGATGGTGTTCGCAAAGTCTGTACCCACCTTGGACCACTGTGGGAGCGGGCCTGCTCGCGAAGGCGTCGGCACATTCAGCCTCTTCATACCCTGACACCCCGCCGCTATCGCTATTCGGACGCTGCTGCAGGATGGTTCCGACACGTCAGTTGCGAAGTCTCCTCCCTATCAATCGAACGTTCTCACCACACTCGCCGATTCGTCCTACAGGTGTTTTTACGACCGGCGACTACCGTTGAAAAAGGGACGAAAAGCAAGGCCAGGAGGCCTTGACCGATTCGATTATCGAGACAACACTATACGTAGGTAGCGTACAGAACATGGATGCTCTATTTATCGAATTGCCTGTGTTTCAGAAGCACCGGGACGACTATCTGGATGACGAGCTGTTTCGCAGCTTTCAACTGGAGTTGCTGAAAAATCCGGAAGCAGGCGATCTCATCGAGGACACAGGCGGGCTTCGTAAAATTCGCTTTAGCGACCAACGAAGAGGGAAAGGCAAGCGCAGCGGATTACGAGTGATTTATTACTGGTGGTCAGGCTTTGATCAGTTCTGGCTCTTTACCGTCTACAACAAAAACGAGCAGGACGATTTGACGCCTGCCCAGAAAAAACTTTTCAGAAAAACACTGGATAGAGAACTCAACGCGAGAACCACACTATGAAACGTGACATTTTTTCCGAATTGATGGATGGACTGGAAGCACTGGCCGATGAACGCCAAGGCAAAATCACCTTGCGTACCCACAAGGTTCAGTTGCCAAAACTGATGCCGATCACTGCGGAGGAAGTCGTAGCCATCCGTCAGCAACTTAATCTTTCCCGGTCAGTTTTCGCGATGTATCTACGCACCAACACGCGA
The DNA here is from genome assembly GCF_002878485.1 of Pseudomonas sp. AD21. Lineage (NCBI taxonomy): Bacteria > Pseudomonadati > Pseudomonadota > Gammaproteobacteria > Pseudomonadales > Pseudomonadaceae > Pseudomonas > Pseudomonas sp. AD21. Next base: position 28,223 of record NZ_NQYG01000046.1, on the reverse strand, counting down.
ACGCTGGAAAACTGGGAGCAAGGACGAGCAACGCCCAATGCTCAGGCCACAACCCTGATCCGTCTGGTCGAGCGTTTCCCCCAAACGATCGAACAGCTCGCAGCCCTGACCTGACCGTTTTCATTGCATCCGCATGACGAAATTGTAATTCCCCCATCACCTTGGCGTTATCCGCAGCTTGTAACGATGTCACCCGGCGACCAATGCCGGCGGGCCCGCCCCGCCGAACAATAAAACCTACGCCGAAGCACGTTCCCGCTCTGCCGATCCCAAGGAGTATTTGATGGTTAACCATAAAAAAATGCCGATGGCCGCTTTAGCGATGGTGGTTGGCTCCGGGCCGTCCATGGTGTTTGCCGAAGACAAGCCCGAGGGCTTTGTCGAAGGCAGCAGCCTGACAGTGCTCAACCGCAGCTTCTACTTCAATCGTGATCACCGCAACGGCCAGTCCAGCCCTACCGGCAACGGCTATTCCGAAGCCTGGGCCCATGCGGTAATCAGCCAGTTCGAATCCGGTTTCACCCAAGGCACCGTCGGGGTGGGTGTCGATGCGTTTGCGATGATCGGGCTGAAACTTGATACCGGTGACGGACGCAACGGTGGCCGCAGTTCGTTTGAAGTGTTGCCGGTCAACAGCGACGGTCAGGCGCGGGATGAATACACCAAGGTCGGTGGCGCCGCGAAAGTGCGGGCGTTCGATACGGTGGTCAGGGTCGGTGATGTGTTCCCGGTCAACCCGATGGTGGCGGCCGGTGACTCGCGCCTGCTGCCGGAAAGTTTTCGCGGGGTAACGGCGACCAACACCAGCATCGAAGGCCTGTCGATTCAGGGCGGACGCCTGCATGCGATGAGCCAACCGGTGTCCAGCGACATGCGCGAGAACTTCGTTACGTTCTACGCAGGGCCGGTCAATTCGCCGTGGATCGCTTACGGCGGTGGTGACTATGCGCTGAACAAGAACCTTAGTGTCAGCCTGTATTCCAGCCGCCTCAAGGATGCCTGGAATCAGTACTACGCCGCCACCGCCTGGACCTATCCGCTGTCCGATGACCTGTCGCTGTTCGGTGGTCTGAACTATTACAAGGCCGTCGACGAAGGCAAGCAACTGCTCGGCCAGTTCGACAACAACATCTGGAGCGGCCGCGTCGGTGTCAAACTCGGCGCCCACTCCGTCGCCCTCTCCCACCAGCGCAACAACGGTAACGACGACTTCGATTACCTGCGCCAGTCGGACTCGATCTTCCTCGACAACTCGATCCAGTACAGCGACTTCAACTCGCCGAAAGAACGTTCGTGGATGGTGCGTTATGACCTCGACATGAGCACCTATGGCGTACCCGGGCTGTCGTTCATGACCCGTTACGCGCGCGGCACTGACGCCGACTATTCCAACGCCAACGCCGTGTACATGCGCCGCGATGCCGAAGGCAATCCGCTGACCGACCAAAAACGTTGGGAGCGCGATGTCGAGGTCAAGTACGTGGTGCAAAGCGGTTCGATGAAGGACCTGTCGTTGCGTCTGCGCCAGGCCACCACCCGCGCCACGGCGTTCGAGTCGGATCTGGAAGAAGTGCGGGTGATTGTCGAATACCCGCTGGCGATTCTCTGAGTTTCACGAGCAATACCATTCACCTTTAGAAGCTCCTTGCTCCTTTGGTCAGAGGTGAATTTTTTGGCGTCCTTCGGGGCGCCTTTTTTATGTCCGGACTTTGCCCGGTCAACTGTAGGAGTGAGCCTGCTCGCGATGGCGGTGGACCCGTCGATGAAGATGTTGGCTGTACCGACGCCACCGCGAGCAGGCTCACTCCTACAAGGGTTATGCGGTGGGTTCGACGTTATCCAGTGCCTTGTTCACCGCCAGTTCGCCGAGCATGACGACCTGCGCAATCCCCAGCAGCGTCTTGCGATGCGTGCCCTCCAGCAACGCGGCGAAGTCGCCGAGCATCACCGTGGCCGAGGCCAGGGATTCGCAGGCGTTGGCCAGCAGGGATTCGGTGTCAGCGTCGGGATTGACCAGAAACAGCGCGTTAGGGGTGTATGGCGCGGCCATGACTTGCGGTGCGGGGTTGAGGTAGTAGTCGAGGGCGCGCTCGGCGGCTTCGTGGAGTTTGTGGGTATCGATGGTGGCGTAGGGGGATGTTGGGTCGGGGCCTACAGAAGCATCTGTTTCAGGGGGATTGGGTGTTGGCTTTTTCATGATGTTCTTACTCAGCTTGACGGTGGAGCTGGCCCTTTCGGTTCCACGCGAAAGGGTGGCAGCTGTACGCAGGTTGGAACCCGGGCAACTGAGCAAAACCCGACAGACTCGAAGTCTCCCGCGCACAGCCGCCATAACGGAGTGCACACATGAAAGTGCACAAGCATACGTCATGAAAGGTGCGTTTTGCGTCAGTTAAGCCGCGGGGTTCCAATCCCGATCGCTGATTTGGCAGCGACCCACACAGGCTAGAGAGCGGACGTCCGACGGACAACCTGAAAACATTGTGGGAAGGTTCAGCACTTCCCGCACAAACTTTAAACATTCCGAATCGAAATACGCAACGTGTGCGTCCTCAGCCACCGCTGTTGCGGCACACGCCCGCCACGCTGTATTTGAGGGTGTTTAACTGGCCTTGCGAATCTTCATAAGTCATGGCGGTCGGAACCACCGCGCAACCTGGCTGCGGCTTCACCACACTGACGATTTTCACCACGTCCAGCTTCATGCCGTATTCGTAGTTCTTCACCACTGGCGCCGCTTTACCCTGTTCGGCGGCGTATTGCTCCATGGCTTTGGCATTGGCGCTGAAGGCACGCTCGAAGGTGCGGTCACCGCCGCCTTCGGCCATGACCAGAGAAGACATCGCCATGACACCGGCGAACGCGATCAACTTGAGCATTTTCATATCCATTTCCTTCCCATCCAGGCTTAAAAAAAAGCCCAGCATCGATGCGCGATGGCGGGCTTGATCAAGTGCTGTCGCTTACAGGTTCTTGCTGTTGTCGACAGTTTTTTCATTCACCACCACCGGATTGCCGGCGGCTTTTTCCTTGGCCACGAACAGCTCCATGGAGCGGTCGTTGTTGGTCATCATCCGGTCGAAAGCACGATCACCACCGCCTTCGGCCAAGGCCAGGGAAGACACTGCCAAGGCCACGACAAAAGCACCCATCTGTACAATTTTCATCTTTGATTCCTCGTTTAAGTAACTGACGGGATCAAGGTAACAATCCGAACCTTTCGTGACGGTGGCGTGGAAATTACATATCCGTAATGTGGGCGCAAAACCTGTAGGGATCACCGTTTGGTAGGGATTGGCTCTTCATCGCGGTGATGGGCGAGTTGGTAGAGCGCCGGCAATATCAGCAGCGTCAGGATCGTGGAGGACAGAATTCCGCCGATCACCACCGTCGCCAATGGTCGCTGCACCTCGGCACCCGTGCCGGTCGCCAAGGCCATCGGTATGAAACCCAGCGACGCCACCAGCGCCGTCATCAGCACCGGGCGCAGACGTGTCAGCGCACCTTCGTTGATCGCGTCCGCCAGCGAACGCCCCTCCTCGCGCAAATTGCGGATGAACGCAATCATCACCAGACCGTTGAGCACCGCGACACCCGACAGCGCAATAAACCCGACGCCCGCCGAAATCGACAACGGAATATCCCGCAACCACAGCGCCATGACCCCACCGGTCAGCGCGAACGGAATCCCGGTAAACACCAGCAATCCGTCCTTGAGGTTGTTGAACATCATGAACAACAAGCCGAACACCAGCAGCAACGCCACCGGCACTACAATCTGCAAACGCTTGGCCGCCGATTGCAGTTGCTCGAACTGCCCTCCCCAACTGGTCCAGTAACCGGCCGGGACCTGCACGTCACGCTCAATCACCGCGCCCGCTTCACTGACGAACGAGCCGATATCGCGCCCACGCACGTTGGCGCTGACGATCACCAGACGCTTGCCGTTTTCGCGACTGACCTGGTTCGGCCCGAGCACCAGATCGAGGCTGGCCACATCCTTCAACGCGATAAAACCGATCTGATTCGCCGCCCCGCTCAGCGCCGGTACCGGAATCAACAGCGCCGACAAGCCGTCGATGTCCTTGCGCATGGCATCGGACAAACGCACCACCATGTCGAAACGCCGGTCGCCCTCGTACAACGTCCCGGCCTGACGTCCGCCCACTGCCACAGCGATGGTGTCCTGCACATCGCCGACGTTGAGGCCGTAACGCGCGGCCTTGTCGCGATCGATGTTGATGGTCAGCACCGGCAACCCGGTGGTTTGCTCGACCTTCACTTCAGAGGCGCCGTTGACCTTCTGCATCGCCGCCGCGATTTTCGCCGCGGTGGCGTTGAGTACGTCCATGTCATCACCGAACACCTTCACCGCGACATCGCTGCGCACACCTGAGATCAGTTCGTTGAAGCGCAACTGGATCGGCTGCGACAGCTCATAGTTGCTGCCCGGCAGCGTCGCGGCTGCAGCTTGCAGCTCGGCCATCAAGGTCTCGCGGGATTTGTTCGGGTCCGGCCACTGGTCCTTCGGTTTGAGCATCACGTAGCTGTCGGAGATGTTTGGCGGCATCGGGTCAGAGGCGATTTGCGCAGTACCGGTGCGGGCGAACACCCGTTCAACCTCCGGAACTTTGGCGAGAATCAGGGTTTCCAGCCGTTGCTGCATGTCCACCGATTGCGTCAGGCTGGTGCCCGGCACGCGCAAGGCTTGCAGGGCGAAATCGCCTTCGCTGAGGCTCGGCACAAACTCGCTGCCCATGCGACTGGTCAGCACACCGCTGAGCACGATCACGCCCAACGCAGCGCCAACAGCCACCGTGCGATGCGACATGACCCAGGCCAGCGCCGGTGCATACACACGACGCGCACTGCGCATCACCGCGCCCTCTTCTTCCTTGACCTTGCCGGTGACGAACAGCGCAATCGCCGCCGGGACGAAGGTCACGGACAGCAACATCGCACCGAGCAAAGCGATGACCACAGTGAACGCCATCGGGTGGAACATTTTTCCTTCGACGCCGCTCAGGGCGAAGATCGGCAGGGACACCACCATGATGATCAACTGCCCGAAAATCAGCGGGCGCCGTGCCTCTTTCGCCGCCGCAAACACTTCCTTGAAACGCTCGGCACGGGTCAGCAATCGCCCGTGATGCTGCTGCGCATGGGCCAACCGACGAAGAGTGTTTTCAACGATCACCACAGCGCCATCGACGATGATGCCAAAGTCCAGCGCCCCCAGGCTCATCAGGTTGGCACTGACCTTGTTGCTGAACATGCCGGTGAAGGTGAACAGCATCGACAGCGGAATCACCATCGCAGTAATCAGCGCGGCGCGGATGTTGCCGAGGAACAGGAACAGAATCGCGATCACCAGAATCGCGCCTTCGACGAGATTCTTTTTCACCGTGGCGATGGCTTTGTCGACCAGGTGCGTGCGGTCGTACACCGGCACGGCGATCACGCCTTGCGGCAGGGATTTGTTGATCTGTTCAAGCTTGCTGGCGACCGCTTGCGACACCGTGCGGCTGTTCTCGCCGATCAGCATGAACACCGTGCCGAGCACCACTTCACGCCCGTTTTCGGTGGCCGCACCGCTGCGCAACTCACGGCCGATTTCGACGGTGGCGACGTTCTTCACGCGGATCGGCGTGCCGTCGACGTTGGCCATGACGATGTTGGCAATGTCCTCGGTGCTCGCCACCTGGCCCGGTGCGCGGATCAGCAACTGCTCACCGCTGCGTTCGATGTAACCGGCGCCGACGTTCGCGTTGTTGCGCTCCAGCGCAGTGATCAGATCGGTGAGCGTGAGCTTGTACGCGGCCAGGCGTTTCGGATCGGGGGCGATCTGGTATTCCTTGGCAAAACCACCGATGGTGTTGATCTCGGCGACACCCGGTACGTTGCGCAACTGCGGCTTGATGATCCAATCCTGAATCACCCGCAAATCGGTCGGCGTGTAGGCGCTGCCGTCATCCTTCAGTGCGCCCTCTCTGGCTTCCACAGTCCACAGGAAAATCTCGCCGAGGCCGGTGGAAATCGGCCCCATCATCGCTTCCGCACCTTCGGGCAATTGCTCCTTGGCGATCTGCAAACGCTCGTTGACCAATTGCCGGGCGAAGAACAGGTCGGTGCCGTCCTTGAAGATCACCGTGACCTGCGACAGGCCGGAGCGCGACAGCGAACGGGTCTGCTCCAGTGCAGGCAAACCGGCCATGGCGGTTTCAATTGGAAAGGTAATGCGCTGCTCGGTTTCCAGCGGCGAGAACCCGGCGGCGCCGGTGTTGATCTGCACCTGGACGTTGGTGATGTCGGGCACGGCGTCGATTGGCAGTTTTTGATAACTGGCAATGCCGAGGCCGGCCATGAGCAGAACGGCGAGCAGCACGATGATGCGCTGCTCGATGGCAAACTGGATCAGGCGTTCGAACATGAGGTTCTTCCGGTCGAAGGTAGCGGATCAGTGCGAGTGCTCGGCCGAGGCCTTGCCCAGCTCCGACTTGAGGACGAAGCTGCCGGCGCTGGCGACTTGCACACCGGCGTCCAGCCCTTGAGTGATTTCCACGTGACCAGCTGCACGGCTGCCCAGCTCCACCGTTTGCGCCTTGAAGCCGTCGCCGGTGCGCACGAACACCGTGGGTTTTTCCTCGACCGTCTGGATCGCGGTTTCCGGCACGGCGACTTTTGCCTGACGGCTGTCGGTGGCGACCAGCGCGCTGACGAACAGCCCGGGGCGCCATGAGCCTTGAGGGTTTTCCAAGGTGACGCGAACGGTCGCGGTACGGGTTTGTTCGCCGAGCAAGCTGCCAACATAAGCCACGGTGCCGGTGACTTCGGCTTTCAGTTCAGGCGCGCTGACAGTGACCGGCTTGCCCACTTGCACCTTGTTCAGATCCTTGGGCGAAACACCGAAGGTCACCCACACGCGGGACAAGTCCGACAGGGTGAACGCTGCGGTGGTCTCATCGACCACCTCCCCCGGCGTCAGGTGTTTTTCCACCACCACGCCGTCGAACGGTGCGCGCAGTTCGTAGCGATTGCCGCCGGTGGCGACCACGCTGCCGCTGAGTACGCTGATTTTCTGCCGGGCGTTGTTCATGGCGATTTCCGCCTCTTCCAGCGCCTGCTTCGCCTGCAGGAAATCCTGCTCGGCGGAGATCTTGTCCTGCCACAGCTTTTTCTCGCGCTCGTAGGTGGTGCGCGCCAAGGCCAGGCGACGTTGCGCGGCAGCCTGTTCGCTGCGCTGATCGGAGATTTGCTGACTGGCGATCACCGCCAGCAACTGGCCCTTTTTCACCGGTTGCCCGAGGTTGACCGCCACCGACTCGACCACCCCCGGCACGCGCGGCACGACGTGGGCGGTTCGATCCTCATCGAAGCGCACTTCGCCGGGGAACGACAGGCCGAGACTGATACTCTGTGCCCGCGCTTCGGCCAGTTGAATGCCCGCCGCCGCGATCTGCTCGGCGCTCAGTTCGATGTGCCCTTCTTCGTCATGTTCACCGTCGGCCGCAGCGCCCTCCTCGGCGTGATCCGCGTGTTCGGAGGCCACGTCGGCGTGCGCTTCGATATTGCTCGTGGCCGGCCACATCGAGCCGATGCCGATGCCCAGTGCCAACGTCGCCACCGCGACAACCATCAGTTTTTTATCCATGGAAACTCCTCTGCGCCATGCCATCGCGCAGTTGTCTGAAAGTGAAATTCAAGGGCGGACGCTGAGGTCGCCAAAGATCCGTTCGAGGCGCACACGGGCGTCGGTCGCCTCGCTGACGGCCTGGATGTATTGGCTGCGGGCGGCGATCAGCGTGCGCTGGGCGTCGAGCACGTCGAGGAAGCCGAACTTGCCCATTTCGAAGCCGCGCGTGGCGCTGTCCACCGCACTCTGCGCGGCGGGCAAGATGGTCTGGTTGAAGGCTTTGACTTCGCCGTTGGCGGTCTGCCATTGCTCGAGGCTGGTCTGGATTTCGGTGCGCAAGCGCAGCTCGGTGGCGTTGCGCAGATCCCGCGCCTGATCGCTGCGGCGCGCCGCCGCCAGCACGTTGCCCTGATTGCGGTTGAACAGCGGAATCGGCATCGACAGCCCGACCACATTGACCCGCTCGCGCTCGGTTTCGCTGTACTGGCTGCCGATGCTCACGGTGAGGTCAGGGATGCGCTGGGACTTTTCCAGGCCCAACGACGCTTCGCGCTGATCGATCTGCAACTTGGCCAGACGCAATTCGGCGGTCTGATTCAGACGCTCGAGCAAACGGGTCGGCGGCGGCACGCCGGCGAGGTTTTGTGTGGCGGCTTGCACGTTGGTCGAGGTCGGCAACGGCGCGCCCATGACCTGCGCCAGTTGTTGATAGGCAGTGGCCTGATCGCGCTCGGCGCGGCTCAGTTCCAGGCGCACTTCCGAGAGCTGTACTTGTGCGCGGGTGCCCTCGACCGGTGATGATTTACCCGCCTCGATTCGCCCTTGGGCAACGCGCAAACCGTGCTCGGCCAGTTGCAGTGACTGGCGCGACAACTGCAGGCGTTGCTGCGCGGTCTGCGCGCGGTTGAACGCCTGAATCACATCGGCGCGCAAGGCATTGCGCTTGCGCTCCAGCTCGATGCCGGCCGCGTCCTGCGCACGGCTGGCGACATCGATGCGGGCGCCGCGTTTGCCGCCCAGCTCAATCGGCTGGCTGAGCATCACCGTAGTGGTGCGCGAGTTGCGTCGGGTGTCTTCGGCTTCCCAGGAGACTTCGGGGTTGGGGATCAGGCCAGCCTGCTGCCGATCGCCCTCGGCAATGCCGATTTCCCACTGCGCGGCGGCCAGATCCGGGTTGCCGGCGAAGGCGCTTTGCAGCGCCTGATCCAGGGTCAGGGTCGAGGCACTGGCAAGGCTGGTACAGGCCAACAATATGAGGCCGCTGGCGGTTTTTTTCAGGCGTGATCGCGCCGTCAGTTCTATTAAACCGGGCAATGGAAGACTTCCTTTAGTTCAGGATTTTTCGATGCCGCCACGGTAGAGTTTTTAACTTATCGACAAGGTGACTGAAAAATTACAAATCCGTTATCAACGGTTGACGGAAGTTGTTTTGCCCTAAGATGCGGAGTGCAAACGGCTTCGTCGAAATACATGGAAACAATTACTCGGTAGTTATCTGCCGAACAGCACTTGTTTGAATGCAATACAGGGATATTCGCGCTCTCTTGCTGCGACAGGCGGTCGCAGATGGCCGTTTTAAAGGCTTCAACTGTTGACCCTGTAGCCACTTCAGCCTTTACCGTGCACGCCATAAAACTGCTGAAACCGTCCGGAAGCCCCTACAAAAACAACAACTTTTCCCGGCCACCCTAATTAAATATCCATTGAATGAAAGTGGTGAAAAATCATGCGAATCCTTGTCGTCGAGGACGAGCTTAAAGCTGCCGAATACTTGCATCAGGGTTTGACCGAAAGTGGTTATATCGTTGATCACGCCGTGAATGGCGCCGACGGTTTGCACCTGGCGCAACAACAGGTATATGACCTGGTCATTCTCGACGTGAACCTGCCGGAACTCGACGGTTGGGGCGTGCTGGAACAACTGCGCCGCACCCACTCAACGCGGGTGATGATGCTCACCGCGCGCGGGCGTCTGGCGGACAAGATCCGTGGCCTGGATCTGGGCGCCGACGACTATCTGGTCAAGCCGTTCGAGTTTCCCGAATTGTTGGCGCGGGTGCGCACGTTGATGCGCCGCAGCGAAAACATCCCGGTGCCGCAGGTGCTGAAGGTGGCCGATCTGGAACTCGATCCGGGCCGCCATCGGGCGTTTCGTGGCGCGCAACGCATCGACCTGACTACCAAGGAATTCGCCCTGCTGCACCTGCTGATGCGCCAGTCCGGCGAAGTACTGACGCGCACGCAGATCATCTCGCTGGTGTGGGACATGAATTTCGACTGCGACACCAACGTGGTCGAAGTCTCGATCCGGCGCTTGCGGGCGAAGATCGACGACCCGTTCGACAACAAGCTGATCCATACCCTGCGCGGTGTCGGCTACGTGCTGGAGGCGCGGCAATGAAGCCGGCCAGCCTGTCGATGCGCCTGGGTTTGACGGTGAGTACGCTCGGCGCATTGTTGGTGGTGTTTCTGGCGATCCTGGCGTATTTCGCCCTGACCCATGAGCTCAATGCACTGTCCCGCGACAGTCTGCAAAAGAAGATGGCGCAGGTCGAGCACAGCCTGTCGATGTACGTCGATGCCAATGAAGTCAGCGGCAAGCCGCATATTCTGCTCGATCAGGTCATGGGCCACGACAACCTGACGCTGACGATTTATGACCGTTCGAATCAGCGTTCACCGCTGCTCAAGTCCGGCTCAGGATTGAAGGATCCACGCGCCGAATTGCGGGCGGTGCGGGCGACGACCGATCAGTTGACCTACAGCGACAGCACCGATGCCGAAGGCGCGAAATTTCTCACCGCGTCGAAGCTGATTCGACTCAAGGATGGCAGCAGAGTGCCGGTGCTGCTGTCGATGGACAACGCGCATGATCAGGCGCTGCTCAGCGCTTATCTGCGTTCGACGCTGATTGCCTTGCCGTTGCTGCTGGTGTTCATCGGCCTGACCGCCTGGGGCGCGGTGCAACGCGGATTGGCACCGCTGCGCGAGTTCCGCAAGGTAGCGGCGATGGTCTCGACCCGGGATCTGGAGCATCGGCTGTCGGTGGTGAACATGCCGCAGGAGTTGAGCGAACTGGCGCAAGGCATCAACTTCATGCTGGATCGGCTCGATGCCGGCGTGCAGCAGTTGTCGCAGTTTTCCGATGATCTGGCGCATGAGTTGCGTACGCCGATCAATAACCTGATGGGCAAGGCGCAGGTGACGCTGTCGCGCGAACGCTCGGTGGATGAGTACAAGGACGTGCTGGTGTCGTGCACCGAAGAGCTGGAACGGGTGGCGCGGATTGTCTCGGACATGCTGTTTCTGGCACAGGTCAGTCATCCGTCGGCGCTGGCGCCGTTTGAGTCGGTGGATCTTGAGGTTGAAACAGCGAAAGTCGCGGAGATGTTTTCGTTGTCGGCGCAGGACAAGGACATTCATTTGAATGTGGTCGGTAGTGCGTCGGTGTTGGGGGATCGCTTGATGATTCAGCGGGCGATTTCGAACCTGCTGTCCAATGCGCTGCGGCACTGCCCTGCCGGGAAAACGGTGACGTTGTTGATCGATCAAGGCGCGACGCAGGCTTCACTGCTGGTCAGCAACCCCGGCGTGGGGATTGAAGCGCAACACTTGCCTTATTTGTTTGATCGCTTCTACCGCGTCGACAGCAGCCGCTCACGCTCGCAGGGCAGCACCGGGCTGGGGCTGGCAATTGTGCGGTCGATCATGAGCCTGCATCAGGGTGTGGCGGAGGTGAAGAGCTTGCCCGGCGCCATGACCGTATTCAGGCTTGGGTTTCCTGCGGTGACGCCAATGGCCCCTTCGCTTGCAGGCAAGCTCCCACAGTGATTTGCGGGGTACTCAGGTTTTGTGGGCACCACTGAAACCTGTAGGCCTTCGCCTGCTCGCGATGGCGGTGGGTCAGTCGACACTTTTGTACGATTTTTTACCGATTTGCTCCATCCCCACACAAACGCCGAAAGCTCTCGCCGCAACCTCCGTTTTGTCCTACAGCCAGTTTGAGTACATAGCTCTATGGTGGAGGCATGGCAGAAGGAAAACCGACGAGAGGCTAAAAATGAACAGGGATATCGTTTGCGAATGGGCTGAAGAAGTCTATGGTTTGGCAGCGTTGAAATATTCTGGCTATATTTGTCCAGAATACAGGGGTGAGCTGATGATCATCGTTCCGCTGGCTGAAGCCAAAAACAATTTATCCAAACTCGTCGATGATGCCGCTGCTGGCCAAGTCATCACGATTGCCAAGCATGGCCGGGCGATGGCGCGCCTCGTTCCCGTAGGAAAACCCAGCGCTCAGCGTATTGGCGCAATGAAAGGCAAACTGGTGTTGCCCGATGATTTCGATTCACCATTGCCCGATGAAATGCTTGATGCATTTGAGGGCACTCAAGCATGAGGCTTCTGCTCGACACGCACATTTTGCTCTGGACACTCAGTGATGACGCCAGACTGTCCGGCAAAGCCAGAAAACTGATTGAGAACGCCGCCGAAATCTACATCAGTGCCGCCACCTTCTGGGAAATGGCGATCAAGGTCGGGCTCGGCAAGCTGAATGTTGATCTGGAAGAAATCCGCCAATATTGTCTCGACAGTGGCTTTATCGAACTGCCAGTGACTGCAGAGCACGCCATCGCCGTGAAGGATCTTGAGCACCATCATCGCGATCCGTTTGACCGCATTATCGTGGCCACAGCAATGACCGAACCGATGAAGTTGCTCACGGCTGATGCTTTGGTTGCTCGCTACACCGATCTGGCTGTTCTGGTCTGATCAAGACACATCCAGTACCGGCACACATCAATGCTGGCGGCGCGTCAGTCGATATCTTTTTCGTCTGACACGCCGCTATCGCGAGCAGGCGAAGGCCTACAGGTTTTTGTGTCGTTCACAGATGCGGTGTACGCCGCGAACCTCTGTGGGAGCGAGCCTGCTCGCGAAAGCGGTAGATCAGGCAGTAAAGAAAACGGCACCTTCCGGTGCCGTTCGCCTTTTACACATCAGCCATCACTTGCGCGCATCCGCCCATGATTTCAGCAGTTGGTTGTAGCTCACAGTCTCGCCCTGGGGCTTCTCGTTGGCCAGTTTCGGCTTCGGTGCGCCCGGCTGATCGAACCAGTACTGCGCGTCGCGTTCCGGGTTCATCTTCGGTGCGCAAGTGGCCTGGGCCTTGGAGCGTTCGAGGCGCGTCATGATCGCGTCCTGATCCTTGGCCAGGCCATCCAGCGCCTGCTGCGGGGTTTTCTCGCCGCTGGCCGCTTCGGCGATGTGGCTCCACCACAATTGCGCCAGACGCGGATAGTCCGGCACGTTGGTCCCGGTCGGGGTCCATTGCACGCGGGCCGGGCTGCGGTAGAACTCGACCAGGCCACCGAGTTTCGGCGCCAGATCGGTCATTGCCTGCGAGTTGATGTCCGACTCGCGAATCGGCGTCAGACCCACAATGGTTTTCTTCAGCGACACCGTTTTCGAGGTGACGAACTGCGCGTACAGCCACGCCGCGAGTTTCTGTTTCTCTGGCGTGGACTTCATGAACGTCCACGAACCCACGTCCTGATACCCCAGCTTCATGCCCTCTTCCCAATACGGTCCGCGCGGCGATGGCGCCATGCGCCATTTCGGCGTGCCGTCGGCGTTGACCACCGGCAGGCCGGGTTTGGTCATGTCGGCGGTGAACGCGGTGTACCAGAAGATCTGCTGGGCGATGTTGCCTTGCGACGGCACCGGGCCAGACTCGGAGAAGGTCATGCCCGCCGCTTCCGGTGGCGCATAAGCCTTCAACCAATCGACGTATTTCTGCGTAGCGAACACGGCGGCCGGGCCGTTGGTGTCGCCGCCGCGAGTCACGCTGGAACCGACTGGATGGCAATCCTCGACGCGAATACCCCATTCGTCCACCGGCAAACCGTTGGGCAGACCCTTGTCGCCGCCACCGGCCATGGAGAACCAGGCATCGGTAAAACGCCAGCCCAGCGACGGGTCTTTCTTGCCGTAGTCCATGTGCCCGTAGACGCGCTTGCCGTCGATTTCCTTGACGTCTTCGCTGAAGAATTTGGCGATGTCTTCATAGGCCGACCAGTTCACCGGCACACCGAGTTCGTAGCCGTACTTTTCCTTGAACTTGGCTTTCAGATCGGCACGCTCAAACCAGTCGGCGCGGAACCAGTAGAGGTTGGCGAACTGCTGATCAGGCAGTTGATAGATCTTGCCATCCGGCGCGGTGGTGAACGAGATGCCGATGAAGTCCTTGATGTCGAGGGTCGGCGAGGTGAAATTCTTGCCTTCGTTGGCCATCAGGTCGGTGATCGATTCGGTCTTGCCGTAGCGAAAGTGCGTACCGATCAGGTCCGAGTCGTTGACCCAGCCGTCGTAGATGTTCTTGTCCGACTGCATCACTGTCTGCATTTTCTCCACCACGTCGCCTTCTTGCAGCAGGTCGTGGGTGAGTTTGATCCCGGTGATTTCGGTGAAGGCCTTGGCCAGCACCTTGGACTCGTATTCGTGGGTGGTCAGGGTCTCGGAAACCACTTTGATTTCCATGCCGCGAAACGGCTCGGCGGCCTTGATGAACCACTTCAGTTCTTCGAGCTGCTGATCGGCCGTCAGGGTCGACGGTTTGAATTCGCTGCCGATCCATTTTTTCGCAGCGTCTTCATAGGCATCGGCCCAGGCAGATGCGCTCAAACCGCTGAGTGCCAGCATGGCTGCCAATGAAATGCTATGTCGCAGCTTATTGTTTTTATCGAACATAGAGACCTCCAGTTAGAGTTTCGGAGCACGATTGCCGAGCGACTCGACTAGCCCCAGCGCATCACAGCCAACAGCCACACCAGGGACAACGCGGACGCCACCCAGATGCTCCAGTCGGTGACGCCGATTACCAGCAGATGCAGGTAGGCGCTGCCGAGAAGACCGATGAACAAGCGATCGCCACGGGTGGTGGCAATCGGCAGAAAACCTCGCCGCAGGATGCTCGGCGAACGCAATTCCCAAGTGGTCATGCCCACCAGCAGCAGGCCGATGGCGATAAAGAACCCCGCCGTGGGGGTGGTCCAGCTCATCCATTCCATCATGCGTTCCTCAGACCCGACCCAGGGCAAAGCCCTTGGCCACGTGGTTGCGAACAAACCAGATCACCAGCATGCCCGGCAGGATAGTCAGCACCCCCGCCGCCGCCAGCACGCCCCAGTCGATGCCCGACGCCGACACCGTGCGCGTCATGACGGCTGCGATCGGCTTGGCGTTGACCGAGGTCAACGTTCGCGCCAACAGCAGTTCGACCCAGGAAAACATGAAGCAGAAAAACGCCGTCACACCGATGCCGGAGCCGATCAGCGGAATGAAAATCTTCACGAAGAACTTGGGAAAGCTGTAGCCGTCGATGTAGGCGGTTTCGTCGATTTCCTTGGGCACGCCGGACATGAAGCCTTCAAGAATCCACACCGCCAACGGCACGTTGAACAGGCAGTGCGCCAATGCGACGGCGATGTGCGTGTCGAACAGCCCAATCGACGAATACAACTGGAAGAACGGCAGCAAAAACACCGCCGGCGGCGCCATGCGGTTGGTCAGCAGCCAGAAGAACAAGTGCTTGTCGCCGAGAAAGCGGTAGCGCGAAAACGCATAGGCCGCCGGCAGCGCCACACTCAGCGAAATCACCGTGTTCAGGCTCACGTAATACAGCGAGTTGAGATAACCGTTGTACCAACTCGGGTCAGTGAAGATCACCTTGTAGTTGTGCCAAGTGAAATCCTGCGGAAACAGCGTCAGGCCGCCGAGGATCTCGGTGTTGCTCTTGAACGACATGTTCAGCAGCCAGTAGATCGGCACCAGCAGGAACAGGATGTACACCAGCAACGGAATAAGCTTTCTTTTGCTCATGGCCGGGCCTCAGCGGTTGGCGTCGGAATGGGTCATGGCGGTGTAGAACAGCCACGAGACCAGCAGGATGATCAGGAAGTACACCAGCGAAAACGCCGCCGCCGGCCCCAGATCGAATTGGCCGACGGCCATCTGCGTCAAGGTCTGACTGAGGAAGGTCGTGGCATTGCCCGGCCCGCCGCCGGTGAGTACGAACGGCTCGGTGTAGATCATGAAACTGTCCATGAAACGCAGCATCACCGCGATCAGCAACACGCTTTTCAGCTTCGGCAATTGAATGTGCCGGAACACCGCCCAGGCCGAGGCTCGATCAATCCGCGCCGCCTGGTAATACACATCGGGAATCGCTCGCAGCCCGGAAAAACACAGCAACGCCACTAACGAGGTCCAGTGCCAGACGTCCATCACCAGCACCGTCACCCAGGCGTCCATGGTGTTGGCCGCGTAGTTGTAACTGATGCCCAGCGCATTCAGGCTCGACCCGAGCAGACCAATGTCGGCACGGCCGAAGATCTGCCAGATGGTGCCGACCACATTCCACGGGATCAGCAACGGAATCGCCAGAATGATCAGCACCACCGACGACCAGCGGCCCTTGGTCGGCATGGTCAGGGCGATGCCGATGCCCAGCGGAATTTCAATCAGCAGCACGCACGCCGAGTAGATGAACTGGCGCAACAACGAGTCATGCAAACGCGGATCGAGCAGCACCTGCTTGTACCAGTCGGCACCGACGAAGTAGCGGCTGGACTGGTCGAAGATGTCCTGCACCGAGTAGTTGACCACGGTCATCATCGGGATCACCGCGCTGAACGCCACCAGCAGAAACACCGGCAACACCAGCCACCAGGCCTTGTTGTTCTGCACCTTGTTCATGGCTGCACCTCGGTAGGGTCGGTGTCTTCCAGGAGGAATTCGTCGGCATAGACCATCAGCCACTGCGCCGGAAAACTGATGTACGCCGTGCCCTGCGGCACCGGTTTGTCTTCGGCCAGACGCACCTTCAGCGGCGCGCCATCGAGGTCGAGGGTGAGGATCTTGTAGGTGCCAAGGTCTTCGACGTGTACCACCCGGGCCTGCATCGCCTCATCAAACGGCTCGTCCCAGACGTGAATGAATTCCGGGCGGATGCCGACCTTCAGGTTTTTCCACTGACCGTGTTCGATATGCCGCTGCAGGGCGTCGGGCAGTGGCAGGTGCGTCGAAGCGAAACCGACCCCGCCCGGTTGTGGCTGCACCTCGATCAGGTTCATCCCCGGGCTGCCGATGAAGTAGCCGACAAAGGTGTGGCTCGGCCGCTCGAACAATTCCCGTGGCGTGCCGAACTGGACGATCTGGCCGCCGTACATCACCGCAATCTTGTCGGCGAAAGTCGAGGCTTCCAGTTGATCGTGGGTGACGTAGACCATGGTGATGTTGAACTGCTCGTGGATCTGCTTGAGCTTGCGCCGCAGCTTCCACTTCAGGTGCGGGTCGATCACCGTCAGCGGTTCATCGAAGAGGATCGCCGAGACGTCGTCGCGCACCAGACCCCGGCCCATGGATACTTTCTGCTTTTCGTCGGCGGTAAGGTTACGGGCCTTCTTGCTCAGCAGGTTTTGCAGGTCGAGGACTTCGGCGATTTCCTGCACTTTACTGTGCACCTTCGCCTCGGCCATGCCCTGATTTCTCAAGGGGAAAGCCAGGTTATCGAACACGCTCATGGTGTCGTAGACCACCGGGAACTGGAACACCTGGGCGATGTTGCGCTTCTCCGGGGTCAGGTCGTTGACCGCTTTGCCATCGAACAGCACATGCCCTTGCGAGGGGCTGAGCAGGCCGGAAATGATGTTTAGCAAGGTCGACTTGCCGCAACCCGACGGCCCGAGCAGAGCGTAAGCGCCGCCCTGCTCCCAGACGTGATCCATCTCGCGGATCGCGTAATCCTCCGCGCCGCCCGGGGTTTTGCTGTAGCTGTGGGCGAGGTGCTGCAAACGGATTTCGGCCATCAGGCAACCCTCGCGACACGTTGGCCCGGTGCCTGCACCAGACGGCCCTGCGCATCGAAAACAAACAGTTTGTGGGTCGGGATGTAAATACGGATCGGCGCATCGACGTCGTATTCGTGAACCCCGGGCAGGTGCAGCACCAACAGGAAATGCTCGTTGCGCACGTGCAGGAAGGTTTCCGAACCGCTGATCTCGGCGACTTCGACGGTGACCGCCAGTTCGAGGTCGTCATCGTTGCTCGGCACCAGCGAGATGTGGCTGGGACGCACACCAAAACGGAACTCGCCCTCGCCCACCGGGCGCAGATCGACGTTCAACGGGAAGTGCACAAAGTTGGCGAAACTGACTTCGTTACCGGCGATGCGCCCGGGCATCAGGTTGATCGGTGGTTCGGAGAACAATTCGGCGGCGAGCACGGTTTGCGGCTGGTGATACACCGAAGTCGACGGGCCGCTCTGAATCACTCGGCCTTCGTGAAGAATCGTCGTGGTGCCGCCGAGTGCCAGCGCTTCGTTGGGTTCGGTGGTGGCGTAGATGGCGATGGTGTGGCGCGCCTTGAACAGCTCGCGCATTTCCTGGCGCAGTTCTTCGCGCAGCTTGTAATCGAGGTTGACCAGCGGCTCATCGAAGAGGATCAGCTCGGCATCCTTGACCAGCGCCCGGGCCATGGCCGTGCGCTGCTGCTGGCCGCCGGAAAGCTCCAGTGGAAAGCGCTGCAGGAACTTCTCGATGCGCAGCATCCGCGCGGTTTCTTCGACCTTGCTGTGGATGAGTTCCTTGGCGACACCGGCCTGACGCAACGGCGAGGCGATGTTTTCGAACACGGTCATGGTCGGGTAGTTGATGAACTGCTGATAGACCATCGACACGTTGCGCAGACGCACCGGCCGTTGGGTGACGTCGACGCCGTTCATCAGGATGCGGCCGCTGTCGGGCTTATCGAGCCCGGCCATTAATCGCATCAGGCTGGTCTTGCCGGACAGGGTCCGCCCGAGCAGAACGTTGAAGGATCCGGGTTCGAATTTCAGGCACGCATCGTCGATCCAGGTCTGGCCCTCGACGGTACGGCTGACGTGCTCCAGGGTGAGTGACATGGCTCGGCCTTTTTATTATTGGAGTCAAGCGACCTGTGCAGCAGAGCGACATTCGTGCCAGAAATGGCAAGTGGTTGATTTGTCGTGAAAAGTGCCGAAAACGCGGAAGACGGGTGTTCATTGCTGAACACATTTGAACAATTAGGCGATTGACAATGAACAATCGTGAACAACACTCTATGAACGCTTTTTGCCCAAATTTTGTGAACGATGAAAATCCAATGTGGGAGCGGGCTTGCTCGCGAAGACGGTGTGTCAGTCGATGTAAATGTGTCTGATATACCGCATTCGCGAGCAAGCCCGCTCCCACCGTTTTGATTTGTGTTGTTTTTGAAAGTAGTGCCATAACAACAATAAAAATGCCCTTCAGAGGCGTACCGCCATGGCCGCACCTGCCCCGCCGTTGTCCCACGACGCGCTCGTCCAGACTTCCTGGCAACGTTGCCGCGCCTTCGGTCTCAACCATCAAAGCGCTCCGGCCTTCGATCAATTGCCTGCCAGCGGCATCGCGCAGTTGCTCGACCGTCACCACTCGCTGGTGCAGACCACCCATCAGGAAGTCCTGCCCTACTACGAGAACATCCTGAGCAACTCCAACTGCCTGATCATGCTCGCTGACAATCAGGGCCAGGTGCTGACGTCGTGGGGCACCCAGCGGTTTATCGAGCCAAGCCTGGCCCGCGGTTTCAGCGCCGGGGCGAGCTGGATGGAACGCGCCAGCGGCACCAATGCGATCGGCACAGCGCTGGCCTGCGAACAAGCGGTGCACATCGAGCACGACGAGCATTTCCTCAAGGCCAACCGTTTCATGACCGGTTCCGCCGCACCGATTTTCGACGCCGAACGCAAGGTAATCGCAGTGCTTGACGTGTCCAGCGACAGCTATCTGCCGCCCTCGCACACCCTGGGCATGGTCAAGATGATGAGTCAGACCGTGGAGAACCGGTTGATCCTCAACCTGTTCCACGGCCAGCACTTTCAACTGACCTTCAACACCGGGTTGAACAACCTCGACAGTCAGTGGGCCGGGTTGTTGATTTTCGATGAGAGCGGTCAGGTGCTATCGGCCAATCGCCGGGCGGACAATCTGCTCGGCGTGCGCCTGTCGCGGGTCAGTGTCGAGAGCCTGTTCAACGTGTCGCTGCTGGAGCTGATGAACCAGCCCGACGGCTTGCCGTTCGCCCTGCAGACCTCGGGACGCAACCGCTTCCAGTGTTTATTGAAGCGACCGAAACAGGCGCCGATTCAGCCTCGGGTATTTGCCGAACCCAAACCCGCGCCAACGCCGACCAAAGCGCCGCCGGGGGCAATCAGCCTCAACGCCTTGCACTTTGGCGACAGCCGCGTGGAAAAAGCTGTGCGCCAGGCCGAGCGCCTGCTGGAAAAAGACATCCCGCTGCTGATCCACGGCGAAACCGGGGTCGGCAAGGAGGTCTTCGTCAAAGCCTTGCATCAAGCCAGCTCGCGCAGCAAACAGGCATTCATCGCCGTCAACTGCGCAGCGATCCCCGCTGAACTGGTGGAATCAGAACTGTTCGGCTACGAAAAAGGTGCGTTCACCGGTGCCAACCAGAAAGGCAGCATCGGCCTGATCCGCAAGGCTGACAAAGGCACGTTGTTTCTCGACGAAATCGGCGACATGCCGCTGCCGACTCAGGCGCGGCTGCTGCGGGTGTTGCAGGAGCGCTGCGTGCAGCCGGTGGGCAGCAGCGAGTTGTTCGCGGTGGATCTGCGGATCATCTCGGCGACCAACCGTTCGCTGCGTGAACAGGTGCAATTGGGGCGCTTTCGCGAGGATCTGTATTACCGCATCGGCGGCCTGACCCTGGAGCTGCCGCCGTTGCGCGAACGCAGCGACAGGGAGGCGTTGTTCAAACGCCTGTGGGAGCAGCATCGTGAACCGACGCAATGGGCCGGGCTGAGCCGCGAGGTGCTGGAGTTATTCAGCCGGCATCCGTGGCCAGGCAATCTGCGCCAGGTCAGCAGCGTGATGCAGGTGGCACTGGCGATGGCCGAGGAGCAACCGGTGCGACCGGAGCATTTACCGGATGATTTTTTTGTCGATCTGGAGATGGAGCCGGTGGAGGTGGCGCAGCCGCTGGGGGTTGATCTGAATGATAGCGAGGCGTTGAACCGGGAGTTGTTGGCGGCCGGGGGCAATATTTCGCATCTGGCGCGGCGGTTGGGGGTTAGCCGAAATACCCTTTACAAGCGGTTGCGCCAGGCTGAGTGACAGGCTGACTGGGCGGGCCTCTTCGCGAGCAAGCCCGCTCCCACAGGGGATCAGTGTCGTACACAAGAATCAGATATGACAAAAATCCAATGTGGGAGCGGGCTTGCTCGCGAAAGCTTTAGCCCGGTCAGCGCAGAACTATCAAACCGCCCCCATTGACCGAACCGACTAGACTGTGACGAAATGTTTCAGCTTTTCGCCATGCCTTTGATCCAGACACCTCCCTCCTTTCTTATTCTCACAGGATAAGTGCTTTGACCAACATCTGTTCTACCGGCCTTGATATCGGCTTTGCCTCTCTGGATTACCTGCAGATCGGCATCCTCGGCATCATTCAAGGCATCACCGAGTTACTGCCTGTTTCCTCCACCGCGCACATGCGCATCGTCCCGGCCCTGCTCGGCTGGCCGGATCCCGGCTCGGCGTTTTCTGCAGCGATGCAACTCGCCGCACTGGCGGCGGTGGTCAGTTATTTTTGGCGTGACGTCCGGCAGGTGGTTGGCGGCAGCGTCGAGGCAGTGCGTCAGCGTGACTTCAACAATCAATGGTTCATCCTCGCAGTGGCCATCGTGCTGGCAACGATTCCCATCGGTATCGCCGGCATAGCGCTGTCTTCGACGCTCAATGCCTGCAACTCGCCCCTGCGCGGCCTGATGGTGATCGGGATCTCCTGCGTGGTCATGGCGATTCTGCTGGCCGCTGCCGAGCTTACGTGCCGCCATCGCCGCACGGTGGGCGAGATGCGTCTGCGTGATGCGCTGATCGTCGGGATTGCGCAGATCGGCGCGCTGATTCCCGGGGTGTCACGCTCAGGATCGACGCTGACGGCGGCACTGTTCCTCGACTTCAAACGTGAAGAAGCGGCGCGGTTCTCGTTTCTGCTGGGTTTGCCGGCGATTGCGCTCGCGGGCCTGAAAGAGCTGTGGGTGCTGTTCCATGCCGACCTTCCCGCGTCAGTCTGGGGGCATCTGCTGTTCGGTCTGGTGATCGCCAGCATTTCGGCGTTCTTCGCGATCTGGGGCCTGATGCGTTTTCTTGAGAAGTTCTCCACCTGGCCGTTTGTCATCTACCGCGCGGTGCTGGGGATCTTCCTGATCGTTGCGGTCAGTAGCGGGCTGTTGAGTTGATTTGAACCCCAAAAAACCAGACCCGCACTTGGCGGGTCTGGTTTTTAATGCCTTCCCACAAAGCACGTTACGGGCAAGCCGGCTCAACACTTCTGGTTGCAACGGCACTCAATGTACGCAGCCCGACCAGCACGACCGACACCATCACCACCCCCGCGAAAATCGATACGCCAAACCCTGCCCGAGCGCCGTAAGCGTCAATGATCAACCCCGCCAGCATGCCGCCAAGTGCGACCCCGATGCTGATGCCGGTGGTCATCCATGTCAGCCCTTCAGTGATCCTCGACGGCGGGATGATGATCGTCCCCAGCTTCATCACCACGACCATCGTGGGTGCAAACGATATGCCGGCGATAAACAGCATCGCCGAGAGGACATAAACGTCAGGAGAGAACATGGGCAATACGCCTGTGATTGCCGTGACCAGTATGCCGATAAAGAACTGCTTTTCTATCGCCACGGAAACCTTCAAGGCGCCGAACGTCAGGCCAGCCACAAGCGATCCGAACGCATAGGCTGCGAGAATGAAGGTCGCTGAGCCTGGCCAGTCTTGCGCATTGGCGAAGGCGACAACGGCGACATCGATTGAGCCGCCGATTGCGCCCATCGCCAACAGCGCCAGCACGATGGTCGGAACGCCAGGAATCCGCAGGGTTGAGCCCGTATGCATCGCATGACCCACAACAACCTTGGGTTCAGTCTGGCGTTGCAGGAGAAACGCCGTCACCCCGACGGCCAGCAGTGCGACCGCGACAAGGGGCCCGGCTTCGGCGAAAAAGCTCACGCTCAGGCCGATCGCCAGTGGCGGGCCGATGATGTAAGCGAGTTCAGTCAGCACCGTATCCAGAGAGAACGCCGTGTGCAGCTGCGGCTTGCCCCGGAACAATTGCGTCCAGCGGGCCCTGATCATCGACGGCATGCTGGGCATTGTCCCGGCCAGTGCGGCCAGAACGAAAAGCAATGCCGCCGGCGCCCTCATGTAGACGGCAATGATCAGTGCCAGCAACATGCCAATGCTGAAGGTTGTCACGACAGGCAGCACACGGCTTTGGCCACGCTGATCAACCAGTTTCGAGATGTACGGGCCGATCAGTGCATTGGCCAGGGTAAACGTACCGGCGACGGCGCCGGCCAGCCAGTAAACACCGGTTTGCTCCACGAGCATGGTAATGATGCCAATGCCGATCATCGCCTGCGGCAATCGCGCGATAGAACTCGCGAGCACCAACCCCGTGGCACCGGGGGTCGTCAGCAGCTCGCGATAGTGATTAGCCATGATGTCTCCATTCCAAATCGTCGCCGCTCAGCATCCGGCTGAGCGCGTTGCCGACATCAAGACCTACGCGAACGTCAAAAGCAATCCCTCACCCCAGCCCTCTCCAGGGGGAGAGGGAGCCGACCGAGGTGCCTGGCGCTGTACATCGACCTGAAAGATCCAGTCGATTATGGATTCGGCACAACACGTTCAGGTCGGTGTATCCCTCCAGCATCCCCCAATCAGTCCCCTCTCCTGGGGGAGAGGGTTAGGGCGAGGGCGTAATCTGGGAACAGCACAAACCTCCAAACCAGCAGAAAAAAAACCCGCACAAGGCGGGTTTTGTTTTGCAGCGATCAAGCAATCAGTCAGCCAGACGCCAGGTCGTGCCGCCCTTGCCGTCTTCCAGCACCACGCCCATGGCGGTGAGCTGGTCGCGGATGCGGTCGGATTCGGCCCAGTCCTTGCCGGCGCGTGCCGCCAGACGCGCAGCGATCAGCGCGTCGACTTCGGCTGCATCGACACGCCCTTCGGCACCGGCCTGCAGGAAGTCATCGGCTTCGAGTTGCAACACGCCCAGCACGCTCGCCAGTTCTTTCAGACGTGCCGCCAGGCCCGCCGCTGCATCGAGATCGCTCTCGCGCAGACGGTTGATCTCACGGACCATCTCGAAGAGCACGGCGCAGGCTTCCGGGGTGCCGAAGTCGTCGTTCATCACCGTGGTGAAACGCTCGACGAACGCTTCGCCGCCGGCCGGCGCCACAGTCGGCAGGCCTTTCAACGCGTGGTAGAAACGCTCGAGTGCGCCTTTGGCGTCCTTGAGGTTGTCTTCCGAATAGTTGATCGCGCTGCGGTAGTGGCTCGACACCAGCAGGTAACGCACGACTTCCGGGTGGTACTTTTCCAGCACGTCGCGAATGGTGAAGAAGTTGTTCAAGGACTTGGACATCTTCTCGCCATTGATACGAATCATGCCGCAATGCATCCACGCGTTGGCGTAGGTCTTGCCGGTGGCCGCTTCGCTCTGGGCGATTTCGTTTTCGTGGTGCGGGAACTCGAGATCGCTGCCGCCGCCATGAATGTCGAAGGTCTCGCCCAGGCAGCAGGTGGACATCACCGAGCACTCGATGTGCCAGCCCGGACGCCCGGCGCCCCACGGCGATTCCCAGCTCGGCTCGCCCGGTTTGGTGGCTTTCCACAGCACGAAGTCCAGCGGATCCTGCTTGGCTTCGTCAACTTCGATCCGCGCGCCGATGCGCAGGTCTTCGATCTTCTTGCGCGACAGCTTGCCGTAACCCATGAACTTGGCAACGCGGTAGTACACGTCACCATTGCCTGGGGCGTAGGCGTAACCCTTGTCGATCAGCGTCTGGATCATGCTCAGCATGCCCGGAATATGATCGGTGGCACGCGGCTCCATGTCCGGCTTGAGGATGTTGAGCCGCGCCTCGTCCTCGTGCATCGCGGTGATCATGCGCTCGGTCAGCGCGTCGTACGGCTCGCCGTTTTCGCGAGCACGATTGATGATCTTGTCTTCGATGTCGGTGATGTTGCGCACGTACGTCAGGTTATAACCGCTGAATCGCAACCAGCGGGTCACCAGGTCGAACGCGACCATGCTGCGGCCGTGGCCAATGTGGCAGTAGTCGTACACGGTCATCCCGCACACGTACATGCGCACATTGTTGCCATCAAGCGGCTTGAAGACTTCTTTGCTCTTGGTGAGCGTGTTGTAGATCGTTAGCACGTTGGTTTCCTTGACGCTGAATCACTGGCCCCACGAATCACGCAGGGTCACGGTACGGTTGAATACCGGCTGACCTGGTTTCGAGTCCTTGATATCGGCAACGAAGTAGCCTTCGCGCTCGAACTGGAAACGGTCTTCCGGCTGTGCATTGCCAAGCGATGGCTCAGCACGACAACCGGTCAGCACTTGCAGTGAGTCAGGGTTGATGTTGTCGAGGAAACTCGCGCTGTCTTCAGCCTTCTCAGGGTTGGCCGAACGGAACAGGCGATCGTACAGACGCACTTCGCACTCGATGCTGGCAGCGGCCGGCACCCAGTGGATCACGCCTTTGACCTTGCGGCCTTCAGGGTTCTTGCCGAGGGTTTGCGGATCGTACGAGCAACGCAGCTCGACGATGTTGCCGTCGGCGTCCTTGATCGCTTCGTCGGCACGGATCACGTAGCTGCCGCGCAGGCGCACTTCGCCACCGGCTTCCAGGCGTTTGTAGCCCTTCGGTGGCTCTTCCATGAAGTCTTCACGGTCGATGTAGATTTCCCGGGCGAACGGCAGAGCGCGCACGCCCATGTCTTCTTTCGGGTGACGCGGCAGTTCGAGGTTCTCGACCTGGCCTTCCGGGTAGTTCGTGATCACGACTTTCAGCGGACGCAGCACGCACATGGCGCGCGGGGCGCTGTGGTCCAGATCGTCACGGATGCTGAATTCGAGCATGCCGAAGTCGACCACGCCGTCGGAACGGTTGGTGCCGACCATTTCGCAGAAGTTGCGGATCGATTTCGGCGTGTAGCCACGGCGGCGGAAGCCCGACAGCGTGGACATGCGCGGATCGTCCCAGCCATTGACGTGCTTTTCATCGACCAGTTGCTTGAGCTTGCGCTTGCTGGTGATGGTGTAGTTGAGGTTCAGACGGCTGAACTCGTACTGACGCGGGTGCGCCGGCACTGGCAATGCGTCGAGGAACCACTCGTACAGCGGACGATGGCTTTCGAATTCCAGGGTGCAGATCGAGTGGGTGATGCCTTCGATGGCGTCCGACTGACCGTGGGTGAAGTCATAGTTCGGGTAGATGCACCACTTGTCGCCGGTCTGGTGGTGATGCGCGTGGCGGATGCGATACATGATCGGGTCGCGCAGGTTCATGTTCGGCGAAGCCATGTCGATCTTGGCACGCAGCACGCGGGCGCCGTCCGGGAATTCACCGGCACGCATGCGGGCGAACCAGTCGAGGTTCTCTTCAACGGAACGGTCGCGGAACGGGCTGTTCTTGCCCGGCTCGGTCAGGCTGCCACGGTATTCCTTGGCTTGCTCTGGAGTCAGGTCGTCAACGTAGGCTTTGCCGGCCTTGATCAGCTCAACGGCCCAATCGTGCAACTGGTCGAAATACTGCGAGGCGTAGCGCACTTCGCCGGACCATTCGAAGCCCAGCCATTTGACGTCGCTCTCGATCGCGTCGATGTATTCCTGGTCTTCCTTGGCCGGGTTGGTGTCGTCGAAACGCAGGTGCGTGACGCCGCCGAACTCCTGGGCCAGACCGAAGTTCACGCAGATCGACTTGGCGTGGCCGATGTGCAGGTAGCCGTTGGGCTCAGGCGGGAAACGGGTGACGATCTGGGTGTGCTTGCCCGAGTCCAGGTCTGCCTGGATGATCGGCCGCAGGAAATTGACCGGCACGGCAGGGCCGGACTTGGCATTCGAGGTAGGGTCGACAGTGGGCTTGCTCATAGGATCCTTGACTTACATGTGCGCGGCCGCAGAGGGGGCCAGACAAAACAAAGCCGCTATCATAGCCGATGCTGTCAAGGGGCTGACAGAGCACGGCCTATAAAGGAGCGCATTTAATCGCCGGGATTTGAAAAACAGCCTCGAAATTCGCGCCTGTCACGCTAAACTGCGCACCTTGGCCCACGCTGGCTGAACCGGTTTTGGGGCTCGATGTCCCAAAACCACGAATTCCTCTAAAGAGTAGCGATCATGACTCAAGTTAAATTGACCACCAACTTCGGCGACATCGTCATCGAACTGGACGCGGAAAAAGCGCCAATCACCGTTGCCAACTTTCTCGAATACGTTAAGGCCGGTCATTACGAGAACGTGGTTTTCCATCGTGTGATCAAGGGTTTCATGATCCAGGGCGGCGGTTTCCAGCCTGGCATGCAGGAAAAGAAAGACAAGCGCGCCAGCATCCAGAACGAAGCCGACAACGGCCTGAAGAACGAGAAGTACACCCTGGCCATGGCTCGCACCATGGACCCGCATTCGGCATCGGCGCAGTTCTTCATCAACGCCACCAACAACAGTTTCCTCAACCACACCGCCAAGACCGCTCAGGGCTGGGGCTACGCAGTGTTCGGTAAAGTCGTTGCAGGCACTGACGTTGTCGACAAGATTGAAGGCGTGTCGACCACTTCCAAGTCCGGCCATCAGGACGTACCAGCAGACGACGTGATCATCGAGAAAGCCGAGATCATCGAAGCGTGATATTGCTGATTTCAGACTTGCATCTGGAAGAGGAGCGCCCGGACATTACCCGGGCGTTTCTGGATTTGCTCGCCGGACGCGCCCGCTCGGCGAGTGCGTTGTACATCCTCGGCGACTTTTTCGAGGCGTGGATTGGCGACGATGCCATGACGCCCTTCCAGCGTTCCATCTGCCAGGCCCTGCGCGTATTGAGCGACAGCGGCACGGCGATCTTTCTGATGCACGGCAATCGCGACTTCCTGCTCGGCAAGGCGTTCTGCAAAGAAGCCGGCTGCACGCTGCTGAAGGACCCGAGTGTCGTGCAGTTTTACGGCGAGCCGGTCTTGCTGATGCACGGCGACAGCCTGTGCACCCGCGACGAAGCCTACATGAAGCTGCGTCGCTACCTGCGCAACCCGATCACCCTGTTCATCCTGCGCCATCTGCCACTGAGCACCCGCCATAAACTGGCACGCAAGCTGCGCAGCGAAAGCCGGGCGCAGACGCGGATGAAGGCCAACGACATTGTCGATGTCACGCCGCAAGAGATTCCGCGAATCTTGCAGGAGTACGGGGTGAAAACCCTGATCCACGGGCACACCCATCGCCCGGCGATCCACAAGCTGCAGCTCGGCGAGCAGGCGGCGAAGCGGATTGTGCTGGGGGATTGGGATCGCCAGGGTTGGGCGTTGCAGGTGGATGAAAGCGGCTACGCGTTGGCGCCGTTCGACTTCGCCCCGCCGCCAGCCCTGCCCGCCCCAAGCGCATGATCGTTCCCACGCTCCGCGTGGGAATGCAGCCCGGGACGCTC
>NZ_NQYG01000045.1:0-44826 GCF_002878485.1 Pseudomonas sp. AD21 | reverse complement strand
TCCCCCCAGGGGAACGCACTCCAAAGGTGGGAGCGGGCTTGCTCGCGAAAGGGCCACCAGCCACACAACAATTTTCAGATCAGCCCCAACATCCCATGTCCCCCCAGAGGAACGCACTCCAAAGGTGGGAGCGGGCTTGCTCGCGAAGGGGCCATCAGCCACACAGCAGTTTGCGGATCAGCTCCTACATCCCATGCTGCCGCATCAACCGGTCATAACTGCCATCCGCCTTCATCGCCGCAATCGCTTTGTCAAACCCCGCCACAATCTGCTCATGCTCGGGATTCTTCAGGCTCACCAGAATATGCAGACTGTTCTCGCTCAGCGGCTTGGGCAGGAACTCCACGGCGTTGCGCACCTTGGGTGATTCGCGCGTCAGGTAATACCGCGCGACGTATTCATCTTCCAGCGTCAATTTGACCCGATCCGCCGCGAGCATGCGCACGGCCATGGCGAAGTTATGCACAGGGACTTTCTGCAGCGCGGTGTCGGCATCGAACGCCTGCGAATAGGCATAACCGCGCACCACCGCGACCGGATACGTGTGCAGTTGCTCCAGGCTGCTGTAGTCCAGCGGCGTGTCTTTGCGCTTGAGAAAGCGGATGCGGTTGAGCAGGTATTCGCCGGAGAACTGGCCGAGCTTTGTGCGCTCGTCGTTGTACCAGGCGTTGACCAGCACGTCGTAACGCCCTTCGCCAACCCCCAGCAGTGCCCGCGCCCACGGCACCTGCTCATAGTCACTGGCGTAGCCGGCCCGAGCCAGCGCCGTGCTGACAATATCCGTAGCCAGGCCGCCGTTGACCAGCGTGTCATCGGTAAAGGGCGGCCAGATATCAAACACCAGTCGCAGCTTGTCCGCTGCGGCGGTTTGGGCCAGCAAGAGCAATCCGATCAAAGCAAAGGCTCGATGCAGTCGCGGCATGCTTGAAAATCCTTAGCGGGCAGCTTGCCCAGCGTGTTTTCCAGTCAAAACCCCAAGACCCCTTACCGGCGAAACCCAGGCCCTAACAGTAGCTCATTGAAGCCAGTGCACAGCGCTTACCAGCAGATTACACAAAGCCGGCGCCGTCGCGAGAAAGGAATGATGGCATTTTGACCTTTGTCACAGACTCTTACGCCATACAGACATCCAAAGCCTGTGCGCTTAGTATCGGACGACAGCGTTCAAGGAGCCGGAAGATGACAATCGAGTGGATCTGCAAACATCACAGCGATCTGGGTAAAGAGCAGTTATACGCACTGTTGAAGCTGCGCTCGGAGGTGTTCGTGGTCGAACAGAAATGCGCCTACCCGGACCTCGACGGTCAGGATCTGGACGGCGACACCCATCACTTGATGGGCTGGGAAGATGATCACCTGATGGCGTATCTGCGCCTGCTCGACCCCGAGTCCCAGGGCGGTGACGTGGTCATAGGCCGCGTGATCATCGCGCCGCAAGGGCGTGGCAAAGGGCTGGGGCACACAATGATGGAACACGCACTGAAACAGGCCGAGAAGCATTGGCCGCAGGTACCGATCTATCTGTCGGCGCAGGCGCATTTGCAGGGGTATTACGGCAAGTACGGGTTTGTCGTGGCGGGTGAGGAATACCTCGAGGATGACATTCTGCACATAGGGATGCGTCGTTCCTGAGGCCCTATCGCGAGCAGGCTCACTCCTACATTTGATCGCATTCCATCTGAAGAAACCCGATCTACTGTAGGAGTGATGGCGTCAGCTCAGTCACCGCAGGATTCAGGGATATTCCAGCACAGCCTTGATCTGCCGCAAATTGCGCTCGATCCACCCACGATCAATCGCCCCCCACTCGCGAATCCGATAGCGCCCGGCATGGTTGCGTGCGCCCTCTTCCTGCTCGAATTCACAAACAATATCCAGATCCGCCAATGCGGCGATGGTGTCCTGCGCCGTGCGCCGCGGCATGCCGGTGACCTCGGTCAGCGCCGGCACGCTGGCAGCCAGGCCGCTGTCGATCAGGTAGGCCACGTACAGGCGACGGTAGAAACTGCTTTTGGTCTTGCTGACGTCCATCCACCCGCTCCTTGTTGCGGCTATTGCAGATCCCGCCACGTCAGGTACACCCGCAGGTCGAACTCGACCTGGTGATACCCCGGCAGCATGTGTTCACACAATTTGTAGAAAGACTTGTTGTGATCCGACTCTTTGAAGTGTGCCAGCTCATGCACGACGATCATCTTCAGAAACTCGGGCGCCGCCTCCTTGAACAGCGAAGCGATACGAATCTCTTTCTTGGCCTTGAGCTTGCCGCCCTGCACCCGCGAAACCGTGGTGTGCAGGCCCAGCGCTCGATGAGTCAGGTCGAGGCGGTTGTCGAACAGCACCTTGTCGATGGCCGGGGCGTTGCGCAGGTATTCCTGCTTCAGGTCCAGCGCGTAGCTGTACAACGCCTTGTCGCTCTGCACATCGTGGCGCCCGGGATAGCGTTGGCTCAGGTAATCACCCAGACGCTGCTCGGCGATCAGTTGGCGCACCTGATCCTGCAATTGCGCGGGATAGGCCTGGAGGTATTTCAACGCAGTCATGGACACGGCAACACGGTTTGAAAAGAGCGCCAGTGTAGCGAATTCAACCGGGCAGCGCGCTCCAGTCAAACGGCTCGGCAAAGCTTGCAGCAGCATCGGCCATCATCGGCCGCGCTACCAGGAAGCCTTGCACGTATTCGCAACCATGGGCCTGCAGCCATTGGTACTGCTCGATGGTCTCCACACCTTCGGCGATCACCAGCAAACCGTACTGTTTGCACAGGCTGATCACCGTGCTCACCAGCGAGGCATCCCGGGCCGAATCCGGCAGACGCGCGATCAGGTGCCGATCAAGCTTGAGTGTATCGAGTTCAAGATCACGCAGATGCGCCAGCGAACACGGCCCGGAACCGAAATCGTCCAGCGCCACCCGCACCCCAAGATTGCGCAGCAAGCGCAGCTGCTTACGGGTTTCATCGGGGTTGTGCATCAACGCTTCTTCAGTGATTTCGACTTCCAATTGCCGTGGCTGCAAGGCATGCCGCTCCAGCACCTGACGCAATTCGGTGGCGAGGTTGGGCAAGCCGAACTGGGTGTTGCTCAGGCTCACGCCGAGCACCAGGTCTTCGGCAAACAGGGTTTCCCAGGCTTTGCGCTGACCGGCGCCACGGTGATAGATCCAGCTGCCGAGCCGGCTGATCAGCCGTGCCTCTTCCAGCAATGGCAAAAACAGCCCCGGCGGCACATCGCCGACACTCGGATGCTGCCAGCGCAACAGCGCCTCGAAGCCACGGATCTGCCCGCTGTCGATCGCCACCTGCGGCTGATACACCAGATTGAAGTCACGATTTTCGATCGCCGCGCGCACGCTTTCTTCGAGCATCAGGCGCGAGCGTGCCCGACCGTTCATGTCGTGATCATAAAAGCGATATTGCTGCCGCCCGGCGCGCTTGGCTTCGTACATGGCGATGTCGGACGCACGCAGCAATCCGTCGAGGTTCGAACCGCAGTCCGGGTAAGTGGCGATGCCGATACTGGCGCCGAGGGCAATGTCCAGCCCTTCGATCTGCTGACAGATCGACACCCGCTCGATGAGCTTCTCGGCAATCTTCGCCGCCTGCTCGGGAAACTCCAGATCGAGCAACGCGGTGAACTCGTCCCCACCCATGCGCGCCAGAATGTCGAACGGCCGCAGGCAAGCCTTCAGTTGCTCGGAGACCCAGCGCAGCACCCGGTCGCCGGCATCGTGACCGAGGGAATCGTTGACCCGCTTGAAACCATCGAGGTCGAGGTACAACAGCACCCAACTGCTGTCGCTGCGTTCACCGCGCAGCAGCAGATTCTCCACGGTCTGATAGAAACCACGGCGGTTGAGCAAACCGGTCAGCGGATCGGTGCCCCCCTGAAACTCCAACTGCTGATGCAAGTGACGCACCACCGACATGTCCAGCACCGTCACCACCATCGCCTGCTGCACCGCCGGCAACGGCGCGCAAGACAGCGCCACCGGCACTTGCTGGCCGGGCGCCGTGCGCAACAGCGCGTCGTGCAGACGCAGGGTTTCGCCGCGCCGATAACCGGCAAACAACTCGGAGTCGGCCCATAGGGGAATGTGCGGTTTCTGCAGGAAATCGAGAAATTCCTTGCCCTCAAGCTCCTTCACCGGGGCATTGAGCAAGCGCGAAATCGCCGGATTGGCGAAGCGGATCAAACCGTCCTCGCCCAGCACCAGAATCCCTTCGGCCGCGTTATCCAGCACCGACGCATTGAAGGCGCGGGCGACTTCCAGATCATGGGTCAGGCGTTGCAAGGCGCGGCGATTGCGCTGATGTTCGAGCAGCGCCTGCACCTTGGGCTTGAGAATCTGCGGGTCGAACGGCTTGAACAGGTAATCCACCGCGCCGCTGGCATAGCCCTTGATCACCGCGTCCTGGGATTGCTCGTTGGCGGTGAGGAAAATAATCGGGGTGAGGCGCGTGCGCTGGCTGCCACGCATCAGCCGCGCGACTTCGAAGCCGTCCATGCCCGGCATCTGCACATCCAGCAGCACCAGGTCGACATCGTGTTCGAGCAAAAGACTGAGCGCCTCGAAACCGGAGGCGGCGGTCATGACGAGCCAATCCTGACGCTGCAACAACGCACGCATGCTGATCAGGTTTTCAGGGTAATCGTCAACGATCAAAAGGACAGAGCTGCCTTCACCTGGCTGGGGTTGCGCGCATTCCATGCTGCTTCTCTTGTCGGGACATCTCTTGTCGGGATATCGGCCGGTTTCTCGTGAAAACCGTACAGTTACTGAGCCATCACTCTAGTCCCGGATCTGTGAAAGCAGAAGCTGTCACGCCGCCATCATTTAACCAAAGCTACGATTTACCGACTAACGGTCACCCCTGCAGCCCCCGGAAACCGGCACAGATGGCATTTCGACAGGATGTTGACGCCAATCATCTGCCAAACGGGCGTTAACAAAAAACTCCTCTACGCTTATAACTGCCGCCCGAAAAGGCGCGGGCTAGAGCTTCTGGCACTCGCGTTCAGGATGAATTGAGTGGAAGAACCGACATGATCGATCTCGCAACCTGGAACCTCAGCGTTCCCGTCGGCAGTCCGCCGTACACCGTTGAAACCTCCAAACTGGTGAATGGCTTCAAGGATCAATACTTCCATTCCGACACCGGCACGCTGTTTTTCTGGTCACCGGTCACCGGGTCAAAAACCGAAAACGCCATCTACCCGCGCACCGAACTGCGCGAAACCTTCAGCAACGGCACCTTGCGCAACTGGTACTACCCAGATGCGGACAACACCCTGCGCGCGACCCTCGCGGTGAACAAGGTGCCCAGCTCCGGCAAAATCGTCATCGGCCAGATCCACGCCTATGAAAGCCAGCGCCCGATGGTCAAGCTCGAATACCAGTACAAGGAAAAAACCCAGACAGGCAACCTGGTGATCAAAGTCCGCATGCACCCCGACGACAAGGAAAGCCGCGTCATCACCCTCGCCACCGGGATCAAACTGGACAACGAATTCAACTACCTCATCCACCTCAGCCCCGGCGGCGCGCTAGGCGTGAGTGCGGCGGGTTATCAGTGGGATTCACAAATCAGCGCGACCTGGCGCAACAAGCCGTTGTACTTCAAGGCCGGGGTTTATGTGCAGGACAACACCGGCTATACCAGCGAAGGCGGCCAGGTGACATTTACCAAGCTGGATATTGATCACGACAAGTGACATCGACGAACTGAAGAACTACCCACAACCCTGTGGGAGCTGGCTTGCCAGCGATGGCGTCCCGACCACCAACCAATATATTGCAGAATGCACACGATCCAATTGTAGGAGTGAGCCTGCTCGCGATGACGGCGTATCAGTCGCCAACAATGCTGAATGTCAGATCGCAATCGCGAGCAGGCTCACTCCTACAAAGGTTCAGCGGTGTTCCGGGGATTGGCTGACTTCCACATTATCCAGCACCCGACTCACCGCCAGCTCCGCCAGCATGATGATCTGCTGAATCGCCAGAATCGTATGCCGTTGCGGCGTATCCACATAAGCGGCAATGTCACTGGTCATGATGCTCGCAGAGGCCAGCGACTCACAGGCATGAACCAGCAGACTTTCGTTGTCCATGCCCGGGCTGACCTGGAACATCGTGCTGGGTTTGTGGAACCTCAGAGTGGCGGCGTTCGGCTTGAGGTAGTGATCGAGCGCCCGTTCGGCGGCGTCGTGGAGCTTTTTTGAGTCGAGGGATTCGTAGGGCGACGTAGATTCCGCCTCGGGGGGATTGGGTGTTGGCTTGATCATCGTAGACATACTCATGGCTGGTTGAATTGCAGCCGCCATTTTCGTTTTCCAGGCGAAAGGGTGGCAGCTGAGCGCGGACTGGAAAAACCGGTCAACCAACCCAAACCGGCAGGCCCAAAGGCCTCCCGCGCGCAGCCGCCATTACATCGCGAGCAGAAAAGCGCCGCAGTATGCCATGGGCAGAGTTGGTATGAATCGGGTTTTCCAGACCCGGTCACTGATACGTCAGCGACACGACCAGCCTATCCAGCCGACTTCCGAGGGACAACCGACGCGACCTGTCGGAATATTCCCGGCGAATGCCAGTGTCTGTAGGACGAGCGCACGACCGACAAACCTTAACCCAAAGTAACTACTCTTCAGGCGGAATTTAAGTACAAAGTACGAAGCTAATATTCCAGCTCTTGAAATTTCTTTCGCGATCAAACTTTCCGCAATATCAATCACAGCAAAATCATCTTAAAACCTGTCAACTCTGACAGGTGTGCTCACCCCTCCCGCGCCTCTATTCTACTTCTCGAAGTAACTTACAATCCTTATCTAGCGCCAAGCGTAAACCACGCAACCTAAATAACTGCAATGAGGAATATCATGAACAAGGAAGGCTCATTCACAGGGTACATGTCGATATCCGGATACTCACTGCCGTGCCAACTAGGGTTTCAATACTTCGAGTCGACGTCAAGCCCTGGCAGCAAAGGAATCGGAATGGAGGGTGGAAGCTCCTCCACAACTATAACCTTACCGAAAACTGACTATCTATGTGCGAATACCTGCTCGGGAAGTAGAGGAGCTTTATTCCACTTTGAGCAAACCAGCAACTATGGAGAGTACACCATAACCAGTAGAGACAAAGATTTTTATGAAGGATGCTACTTGGGAATAACCGACAAGAGCTATCTTTTCGCCTATCGCCCTCGCTCCGAATCGAATCGCTTCAGTTTTAAGCAAAACGGCAAGGTGATAGGTCTAAATGAAATGACAGGAAACGTTATTGCTGGTTTGGAATTAGTTTGCAAACATGGCGGAATAGAGCTTCACAAAAAAATAGTACGACCAGGGAGCAACGGGGATAGTCAATGGGCAGCTTATGTTTGCACACAGGGAGGCGATGTCGGACTTGTCGGAACTAATATCGAATTGCGCATTAAAGAAAGAAACGTTGAGTAGCTTGAATGCGAACCATAAGAAACCCGCCTCTCGGCGGGGTTCTCATAACAGCGGCTCAACGCCCAGGCTTAGTTAACCTTGGCGTTCAACTCACCCTTCAAATACCGCTGGAACATCGCTTCCAACGAGATCGGCTTGATCTTCGAAGCATTACCCGCAGTACCGAACGCTTCATAACGAGCGATACATACGTCGCGCATCGCCGTCACAGTCGCGCCGAAGAATTTACGTGGGTCGAATTCGCTCGGGTTGGTGGCCATCAGGCGACGCATCGCACCGGTGGAGGCCAGACGCAGGTCAGTGTCGATGTTGACCTTGCGCACGCCGTGCTTGATGCCTTCGACGATTTCTTCAACCGGTACGCCGTAGGTTTCTTTGATGTCGCCGCCGTACTGGTTGATGATCGCCAGCCACTCTTGTGGCACCGACGAGGAACCGTGCATCACCAGGTGGGTGTTCGGGATGCGTTTGTGAATTTCCTTGATGCGGTCGATCGCCAGCACGTCGCCGGTAGGTGGCTTGGTGAACTTGTAAGCGCCGTGGCTGGTACCGATGGCGATGGCCAGGGCATCGACCTGAGTGCGTTTGACGAAGTCAGCGGCTTCTTCCGGGTCGGTCAGCATTTGGCTGTGATCCAGAACGCCTTCGGCGCCGATGCCGTCTTCTTCACCGGCCATGCCGGTTTCCAGCGAACCCAGGCAGCCCAGCTCGCCTTCTACCGAAACGCCGCAGGCGTGCGCCATGGCCACGGTTTGTTGGGTAACGCGGACGTTGTAGTCGTAGTCGGTCGGGGTCTTGCCGTCTTCGCCCAGCGAGCCGTCCATCATCACCGAGCTGAAGCCCAGTTGGATCGAGCGCTGGCAAACGTCAGGGCTGGTGCCGTGGTCCTGGTGCATGCACACCGGGATGTGCGGGAATTCTTCGATCGCGGCCAGGATCAGGTGACGCAGGAACGGTGCGCCAGCGTATTTACGGGCGCCGGCCGAAGCCTGGACGATCACCGGGGAGTCAGTCTTGTCAGCGGCTTCCATGATGGCGCGCATCTGCTCAAGGTTGTTGACGTTGAAGGCTGGAACGCCGTAGCCGAACTCGGCTGCGTGGTCCAGCATCTGGCGCATGCTGATAAGTGCCATTGTGTGTGTCTCTCCCGGTTGAGGGTCGTTAATCGTGCCAGCCTGCCGGAGCGGCGGCGGCTATTCAAGTGATTGCAGATCGGGGGTCGAGGCCCGGTCTGGTGATTCGATAAAGCAAAATCCTGAGAACTACACAGAACCCCTGTGGGAACGAGCCTGCTCGCGAAAGCAATCTTGCAGTCGCTGATGCAGTGCCTGTCAGACCGCTTTCGCGAGCAGGCTCGCTCCCACATTAGAACTGTGGTGTGTCAATTACTGCGCCTTGCAGCCACGCCCGATCAGGTCATTGGTGGCAACCCAGTACACCAGGCCTTCGTCACCCTTGACGTGAAACGCCAGCATGCCGTCGCTGTACAGCGTGCCCGAGGCGCCCGGCTCTTCTTTCAGGCGATAGACCTGATCACCGCCGCCGAGTCGAACATCGACTTCCTTCTGGCCGGCATCGGCGTAGCGCCACAGCACTTTGGCCTGGCTGTCGCAGGTCCATGTCGTCCAGCTGTCCACAGGGGCGGACGACTGAAACAGGTTCATCTGCGCGCAACCGCCCAACAATGCCAACGCCGCAATGGCGATCAAGCCTTTCATCCGTGTTCCTCGACTGACGGCGCACGCCGCCAGCCCTGAGTTAAAGAGTCAGACCCGTCAAGGACAACCATGTTCCTTGGCCGGGGTTTGCGTCTCGTATTTGTCCAGACCGTCCGGCCCCGAGCGCTTGTTCAGCACCGGGTTGGTTTCAGCCTGCCAGTCGGCCTGGTAGCAGCCTTTCTGCGCCTCTCCCGGCGCAGGCGTCGCCTCGGCCTTCGGGTTACTCCCGCAGGCCGCCAGCGTACCGGTCAGCAACAACAGCGCTAACGACTTGACCATGTGAACACTCCTTTGCCTGGCCAAACGGGCGGCCTCAGGCCTTGGCCCGGCTTTCCAGGACTTCAACGGCTGGCAGCACCTTGCCTTCGACGAATTCGAGGAACGCGCCACCACCGGTGGAAATGTAGGAGATTTGCTCAGCCACGCCATATTTATCGATCGCGGCCAGGGTGTCGCCACCGCCTGCGATGGAGAACGCGGCGCTGTCAGCGATGGCTTGCGCCAGCACTTTGGTGCCGTTGCCGAACTGGTCGAATTCGAACACGCCAACCGGACCGTTCCACAGAATGGTTTTCGACGATTTCAGCAGTTCGGCGAAGTTGGCTGCGGTTTGCGGGCCGATGTCCAGAATCATGTCGTCCGCTGCGACGTCAGCGATCAGCTTGACGGTCGCTTCGGCGGTTTCGGCGAATTCCTTGGCCACCACGACGTCAACCGGCAGTGGCACGCTGACCTTGGCGGCGATGGCGCGTGCGGTGTCCAGCAGGTCCGGCTCGTACAACGACTTGCCCACCGGGTGACCGGCCGCAGCGAGGAAGGTGTTGGCGATGCCGCCGCCGACGATCAGTTGATTGCAGATCTGGCTCAGGCTATTCAGTACGTCGAGTTTGGTCGAGACCTTGGAACCGGCAACGATCGCCGCCATTGGTTGCGCCGGAGCACCCAGGGCTTTGCCCAGTGCGTCCAGTTCAGCGGCCAGCAGCGGGCCGGCAGCGGCGACTTTGGCGAACTTCGCCACGCCGTGGGTCGAGCCTTCGGCGCGGTGAGCAGTGCCGAAAGCGTCCATCACGAACACGTCGCACAGGGCGGCGTATTGCTGTGCCAGTTCGTCGGCGTTCTTTTTCTCGCCCTTGTTGAAACGCACGTTTTCGAACAGCACGATGTCGCCGGCCTTGACGTCAACGCCGCCCAGGTAATCGGCCACCAGCGGCACTTCACGGCCCAGCGCCTTGCTCAGGTAGTCAGCGACTGGCTTGAGGCTGTTCTCGGCGGAGAACTCGCCTTCGGTCGGACGGCCCAGGTGCGAGCAAACCATCACGGCTGCACCTTTTTCCAGGGCCAGCTTGATGGTCGGCAGCGAAGCCAGGATACGCGCATCGCTGGTGACAACACCGTCCTTGACTGGGACGTTGAGGTCTTCGCGAATCAATACGCGCTTACCTTGCAGATCGAGGTCGGACATCTTCAACACGGTCATGGGTCGCACTTCCTGAGTAACTGTTCTTAGAGAGCAGGTTTTTTTGAAATCGCTGTTTGCAGATAGTGTTCTGCAACGTCCAGCATTCGGTTGGCAAAACCCCATTCGTTGTCGAACCAGGCCAGGATGTTCACCAGCTTGGGGCCGGAAACACGGGTCTGACTGGCATCGACGATGGCCGAATGTGGGTCATGATTGAAATCACAGCTGGCGTGCGGCAACTCGGTATAGGCCAGCAGTCCCTTGAGCGGACCACTGGTGGCGGCCTCGCGCAGGATCCGATTGACCTCACCCGCGTCGGTCGCGGTGGCGGTCTGCATCGTGATGTCGAGGCAAGACACGTTGACCGTCGGCACGCGTACGGCTTTGGCCTGAATTCGCCCGGCAAGTTCCGGCAGCAAGCGCTCGATACCACGCGCCAGACCAGTGGACACCGGGATCACCGACTGGAACGCCGAACGGGTGCGGCGCAGGTCTTCGTGGTGATAAGCGTCGATCACCGGCTGATCGTTCATCGCCGAGTGAATCGTGGTGATCGACACGTAATCGAGGCCAATGGCCTTGTCGAGCAAACGCAACAGCGGCACGCCGCAGTTGGTGGTGCAGGAGGCGTTGGACACCAGCAGTTCGTCGCCAGTCAGGCAGTCCTGATTGACGCCGTAGACGATGGTGGCGTCGACATCCGCCTCGCTGGCCATCGGCTGCGAAAACAACACGCGCGGTGCGCCGGCGTCGAGAAAGCGCTGGCCGTCTTCACGGGTGTTGTAGGCACCGGAACACTCAAGCACCAGATCGACGCCCAGCGACGCCCAATCGATGCCTTCGGGGGTAGCACTGCGCAGGACCTTCACGCAGTCGCCATTAATATGCAGACAATCGCCTTCTACTCGCACTTCGCCGGGAAAGCGGCCGTGAGTGGAGTCGAAGCGTGTCAGGTATTCGATGCTGGCCATGTCAGCCAGATCGTTGATCGCGACAATTTCAAACCCGGCTTTCTCGCCTCGCTCGAACAACGCACGCAAGACGCAACGACCAATCCGGCCGTAGCCGTTGAGTGCAACTTTGTAAGGACGCGGTTGAGGCATGGGGTTCTCGATTACCGTGGTGAATCCGTTATTGCAGTGGTGTCTGAGCCACCGATTTCGCGAGCAAGCCCGCTCCCACATTGGATCAGGGTTGTGAACACTGTTTGTGTCACACAACAAATCCCCCTGTGGGAGCGGGCTTGCTCGCGAAGGCGTCCGTCCAGACGACGCGACTCCTGGATCAGTCTTCCAGCAGTTCTTCAGCCTGACCCAGGATGTTTTCCAGGGTGAAGCCGAATTCTTCGAACAGTGCCGAAGCCGGCGCCGACTCACCGTAGGTGGTCATGCCGATCACGCGACCTTCCAGGCCCACGTACTTGAACCAGAAGTCGGCGTGTGCCGCTTCGATCGCGATACGCGCGCTGACCTGCAACGGCAGCACCGCTTGCTTGTAGCCAGCATCCTGAGCATCGAACACGCTGGTGCAAGGCATGGAAACCACGCGCACCTTGCGACCCTGCTCGGTCAGTTTGTCATAGGCCTGAACCGCCAGACCCACTTCCGAACCGGTCGAAATCAGGATCAGCTCAGGCTCGCCTGCGCAGTCCTTCAGCACATAACCACCGCGGCTGATGTCGGCGATCTGGGCAGCGTCGCGTTCCTGATGCTGCAGGTTCTGACGCGAGAAGATCAGCGCCGACGGGCCGTCTTTACGCTCCAGCGCGTTTTTCCAGGCCACGGCCGATTCAACGGCATCGGCTGGACGCCAGGTGTCGAGGTTCGGTGTGGTACGCAGGCTGGTCAGTTGCTCGATCGGCTGGTGCGTCGGGCCGTCTTCGCCCAGACCGATGGAGTCGTGGGTGTAGACGTGGATCACTTGCTTCTTCATCAGCGCGGACATGCGCACGGCATTGCGGGCGTATTCCATGAACATCAGGAAGGTCGCGCCGTAAGGCACCAGGCCGCCGTGCAGGGTCACGCCGTTCATGATGGCGGTCATGCCGAATTCGCGCACGCCGTAGTACATGTAGTTGCCGCTGGCGTCTTCAGCGCTGACGCCCTTGCAACCTTTCCACAGGGTCAGGTTGGAGCCGGCGAGGTCAGCCGAACCGCCGAGCAGTTCCGGCAGCAGCGGGCCGAACGCGTTCAGGGTGTTCTGGCTGGCTTTACGGCTGGCGATGGTTTCGCCTTTGGCCGCGACTTCAGCAATGTAGGCGCTGGCTTTTTCGGAGAAGTCAGCCGGCAGCTCACCGCTCAGGCGACGCACCAGTTCGTTGGCTTCGGTCGGGAATGCTGCGGAGTAAGCAGCGAAACGCTGATCCCACTCGGCTTCGACTGCGCGACCTTTTTCCTTGGCATCCCACTCGGCATAAATGTCGGCCGGAATTTCGAACGGGCCGTAGTTCCAGTTCAGCGCCTTGCGGGTCAGAGCGATTTCCGCGTCACCCAGTGGGGCGCCGTGGCAGTCTTCTTTGCCCTGCTTGTTCGGCGAACCGAAACCGATGGTGGTCTTGCAGCAGATCAGGGTCGGCAGCGGGCTCTTGCGCGCGGTTTCGATGGCGGTCTTGATCTCTTCCGGATCGTGACCGTCAACATTGCGGATCACTTGCCAGTTGTAGGCTTCGAAACGCTTCGGGGTGTCATCGGTGAACCAGCCTTCGACTTCGCCGTCGATGGAGATGCCGTTGTCATCGTAGAAAGCGATCAGCTTGCCCAGACCCAGAGTACCGGCCAGGGAAGCAACTTCGTGCGAAATGCCTTCCATCATGCAGCCATCACCCAGGAACACGTAGGTGTGGTGGTCAACGATGTTGTGGCCAGGACGGTTGAACTGCGCGCCCAGAACCTTTTCTGCCAGAGCGAAGCCCACAGCGTTGGCCAGACCCTGACCCAACGGACCGGTGGTGGTTTCAACGCCTGGGGTGTAGCCGAATTCCGGGTGACCCGGGGTACGGCTGTGCAGTTGACGGAATTGCTTGAGGTCGTCGATCGACAGGTCGTAACCGGTCAGGTGCAGCAGCGAGTAGATCAACATCGAGCCGTGGCCGTTGGACAGCACGAAGCGGTCACGGTCGGTAAACGATGGATTGCTCGGGTTGTGCTTGAGGTAGTCGCGCCAAAGCACTTCGGCGATATCTGCCATACCCATAGGGGCACCGGGATGGCCGCTGTTGGCTTTTTGCACGGCATCCATGCTGAGGGCACGAATGGCGTTGGCACGCTCACGACGGCTAGGCATCGCTGATCTCCTGGGTGTGAATAATCGAAACGGAAAAAAGGAGGGCATTTTCCCTCACCGGAGCGCCTCGGGGCAATGACAGATAGTCATCCGGAGGCGTTTTTCCCATGGTTAACAGTGGATTCTGTGGGTGAAACCTTTCCGCTGTTCGTTTGTAGAGTTAACCAGCCAGTGAGAAGTGCCATCTATCGAGCAATATCAAAACTTTTTGATATTGCCCTTGCGGCGATTTCCCACCGTCACTAGACTGCTGCCCCATGAACTTACGCGTGCCTTCCATTCGCCATGACGACTGCGACGAGCTGGCGGCCCTGTGCAAGGCCGGTGGCGACCCGCTGCGCCTGAATGTATTGCGCGCGCTGGCCAACGATTCGTTCGGTGTACTGGAACTGGCGCAGATTTTCGGTATCGGTCAGTCCGGCATGAGTCATCACCTTAAAGTGCTG
Organism: Pseudomonas sp. AD21; assembly: GCF_002878485.1. Classification (NCBI taxonomy): domain Bacteria; kingdom Pseudomonadati; phylum Pseudomonadota; class Gammaproteobacteria; order Pseudomonadales; family Pseudomonadaceae; genus Pseudomonas; species Pseudomonas sp. AD21. The sequence continues at coordinate 30,464 of NZ_NQYG01000045.1, read as the reverse complement.
GCCCAGGCTGATCTGGTGGCAACGCGCCGTGAAGGCAACGCGATTTTCTATCGCCGCGCCCTGCCCCACACCGAACTGCTGGGCGGCAAGCTGCACGCGGCATTGTTAGAAGAAGTCGACAATCTGGCGCTGCCGGATGACGTGCAGGCACGCATCGCTCAGGTACACGGGCAACGCGAGGCGGCCAGCCAGGACTTTTTCGCCCGGGTCGCGGAAAAATTTCGCGCCCAGCAAGACTTGATCGCAGGCCTGCCGCAGTACCGTGACAGCGTGCTGGCCCTGCTCGACAAACTGAACTTCAATGGTGCTGCCACGGCCATTGAAGTCGGCCCCGGCGATGGTGCTTTTCTGCCGGAACTGGCTCCTCGCTTCGGCACCGTAACCGCGCTGGACAACAGCCCGGCGATGCTCGATCTGGCGCGTCAGGTATGCGTTCGTGAACAGCTGGCTAACGTCAGCCTGCAATTGGCCGATGCATTGAATGGCACAAGCCTTCAGGCCGATTGCGTGGTACTGAACATGGTGTTGCACCATTTCGCCGCGCCGGCCGAAGCGCTCAAGCACATGGCCGGCCTGCTGCAACCGGGCGGTAGCCTGCTCGTGACAGAGTTATGTAGCCACAACCAGAGTTGGGCCAGGGAGGCCTGCGGTGATCTGTGGTTGGGGTTTGAACAGGACGATTTGGCCCGTTGGGCCACCGCTGCGGGACTCGTTCCCGGGGACAGCCTCTATGTAGGCTTACGTAATGGTTTCCAGATCCAGGTTCGCCACTTTCAGCGACCGGCTGGCGACACTCACCATCGGTAAATTCAGGAAAACATCGAGATGAGCGAATACTCCCTCTTCACCTCCGAGTCCGTGTCTGAAGGACATCCGGACAAAATCGCCGACCAGATTTCCGATGCGGTGCTGGACGCCATCATTACCCAGGACAAACACGCACGCGTTGCGGTGGAAACTCTGGTCAAGACTGGCGTGGCCATCGTTGCCGGTGAAGTCACCACCAGCGCCTGGGTCGATCTGGAAGAGATCGTGCGTAACGTGATTCTCGACATCGGCTATAACAGCTCCGACGTCGGCTTCGACGGCGCGACCTGCGGCGTGATGAACATCATCGGCAAGCAGTCCCCGGACATCAACCAGGGTGTTGACCGTGCCAAGCCTGAAGATCAAGGCGCCGGCGACCAGGGCCTGATGTTCGGCTACGCCAGCAACGAAACCGACGTTTTGATGCCAGCCCCGATCACCTTCTCGCACCAACTGGTGCAGCGCCAGGCCGAAGCCCGTAAATCGGGCCTGCTGCCTTGGCTGCGTCCGGACGCCAAGTCGCAAGTGACTTGCCGCTACGAAGGCGGCAAGGTTGTCGGTATCGACGCTGTTGTTCTGTCGACCCAGCACAACCCTGAAGTGTCGTACAAAGACCTGCGCGAAGGCGTGATGGAGCTGATCGTCAAGCACGTGCTGCCTGCCGAACTGCTGAGCAAAGACACCCAGTTCCACATCAACCCGACCGGCCAGTTCATCATTGGCGGCCCGGTAGGTGACTGCGGTCTGACCGGTCGCAAGATCATCGTCGACAGCTACGGCGGCATGGCCCGTCACGGCGGTGGCGCGTTCTCCGGTAAAGATCCATCGAAGGTTGACCGTTCGGCTGCCTACGCTGGCCGTTACGTTGCCAAGAACATCGTCGCTGCCGGCCTGGCCGAGCGTTGCGAGATTCAGGTTTCCTACGCGATCGGTGTAGCTCAGCCTACTTCGATCTCGCTGAACACCTTCGGCACCGGCAAGATCAGCGATGACAAGATCGTCAAACTGGTACGTGAAGTGTTCGACCTGCGTCCATACGCAATCACCACCATGCTCGATCTGCTGCACCCGATGTACCAGGAAACTGCAGCCTACGGCCACTTCGGTCGTGCTCCGCAGACCAAGACTGTTGGCGAAGACACCTTCACCACGTTCACTTGGGAAAAAACCGACCGCGCCGACGCCCTGCGTTCCGCTGCTGGTCTGTAAGACGTCCCCGGCTGCACAAAAAGCCCCGCACGGTTCGCGCCGTGCGGGGCTTTTTCATGCCTGAAATACTTTTCTGATTTCAACCCAAAATCCTGTGGGAGCCGGGCTTGCTCGCGATGAGGCCAGCTCTGATGCCCTGAGTTTCAGCTCGGAAACACGATGCAAAACACCCACCCGGTGCTGCTCAAAATCCTGACTAGCCTTCAAGCATTCCCCCTGAGCAAGGACGCTCACCATGCTTGCCACGCTGCGCCTGTTTTCAATTGTTCTGCTGAGCATCACCCACCTGATTGCTTATGCCGCTTGCCCCGATTGGTCCGCCGCCACCGCAACAAACGAAATCACCGCCCTGCAAAAAAAGATCGACCAATGGGACGACGCCTATCACCGCGAAGGCCGTTCTCTGATTGCCGACGACCTCTACGATCAAACCCGCTTGCGACTCAACGTGTGGCGCCAGTGTTTCCAGCAGCCACCAGCGCCCGAACCTTTGCGCAGCGCATCTGGCCCAATCGCGCATCCTGTCGCGCACACTGGTCTGGATAAACTGCACGAAGCAGCAGCCGTACAGGCGTGGTTGAAGGACCGCCGGGATGTCTGGGTCCAACCCAAGGTCGATGGCGTCGCAATAACACTGATCTACCGTCGCGGCCTGCTGCAACAAGCGATCAGTCGTGGCGACGGTATCAGCGGTCAGGACTGGACGGCGTCGGCGCAAAAGATCGCGGCCATTCCGCAACAATTGACGCAGCCCCGTGATCTGCTGGTGCAGGGCGAACTCTATTGGCGCCTGACCCAACACGTGCAGGCCCGCGCCGGCAGCGTCAATGCCCGCGCCACCGTTGCCGGGCTGATGAACCGTAAAGCCCTGAGCGCCGAGCAGGCAGCCGGGATTGGTCTGTTCGTCTGGGATTGGCCACAGGGGCCAGCGGCGCTTCCTGAAAGAATAGCCATGCTGACGACACTGGGTTTCGCCACGACGGCGCCGTTCAGTCAGGCCATCGCCAACCTTGAGGACGCCCAGAAGTGGCGCGAGCACTGGTATCGATCACCCCTGCCTTTCGCCAGCGACGGCATTGTCCTGCGCCAGAGCCTGCGCCCACCGGCCGAGCGCTGGCAGGCGAGTGCCCCCTACTGGGCCGTCGCCTGGAAATACCCGTTTGCCCGGGCCCTGGCCGAGGTGCGCAAGGTTAATTTCAAAATCGGCCGCACCGGCCGCATCACACCGGTGCTGGAGCTGACGCCGGTCATGCTCGATGACCGGGAGATCAAACGCGTCAGCGCCAGTTCGCTCAAGCGCTGGCGGGCGCTGGACATCCGCCCCGGCGACCAGGTGGCAATCAGCCTGGCCGGGCTTACGATTCCGCGGCTCGACAGCGTGGTGCTGCGAACGGCCGAGCGGGCCGACATCGAGATTCCCGAGGCAGGGGATTTCCACACCTTGAGCTGCTGGCAACCGACACCCGGCTGCGAAAGCCAGTTTCTCGCGCGCCTGACCTGGCTCAGCGGCAAGCAAGGGCTGGCAATGCCCCATGTGGGTAAAGGCACCTGGGAGAAACTTCTGGAAACAGGCCGCGTGAACAACCTGCTGGATTGGTTGACCCTCGATGAGCCAGAGCTTGCTAACATTGCCGGCTTCGGCGAACGCAGCAGTGCGCGCCTGATACTCAGTTTTCACAGTGCCCGCCAAAGGCCTTTCACACAGTGGCTCAAAGCGTTGGGCCTACCACCGACAGGTGAGGTTCAACTGGCTGATTCATGGCAGGCACTGGCACAACGAAATACCGAACAATGGCAGGCTGAAGCCGGAATCGGCCCCGGACGCGCAGCGCAATTGAGCGCATTCTTTCGCGACCCGCAGGTGCTGGCCATCAGCGAACAATTACGTGCCGCCGGAATCGACGGTTTCTGAACATGCAATCCCCGCACGCCGGGAACCCAACGGCCGTCGAGGCGCTCCAACTGCGCAGCGCCCGACTGACCCGATTGCCTTTGCACATGGAGCTTTTATGAAACTTCTTTCACCGCTCGCCCTGCTGACCCTCTGCGCCATGATGGCCGCCCCCGTGATGGCTGACGAAGATGCCCCGGGCCTGACCGGTTGCGCCGCCAAGAAACAGGGCATCACCAACCAGATCGAACAAGCCAAGTCCCGCGGCAACGCCGATCAGCAAGCCGGCCTGCAAACGGCACTGGATGAAGTGACGAAGAACTGCACCGATGCCGGCCTGAAGAAAGAACGCGAAAACAAGGTGCTGGATGCCAAGCACGAAGTCAGCAAGCGTCAGGCCGACCTCGACAAGGCGATGAAAAAAGGCGATCCGGAGAAGATCGACAAGCGCAAGAACAAGCTCGCCGAGTCGCGCAAGGAACTGCAGGACGCGCTGGACCAATTGGATAAGTAAGCATTCAGTGTTGCGGTGACTTTCAGACCGTTTTCGCGAGCAGGCTCGCTCCCACAGGATTGGCGATGAACCTTGTGGGAGCGAGCCTGCTCGCGATGACGTCAATTCAAACAATAGAGATCAATGATCCCGAAACTCTTTATGGCAAGCGCTGCAGGCATCTTCAACTTTTTGCACCGCCGGCCCCAGGTTACTGGCCTTGTACGGCTGAACCTTGCTGGCGATCACCAGTTCACCGGTGGCCGCTTCAAGGTTGCGGGCCAATTCTTGAAAGCGTGCCTGACGCAGCCAGACATCATCCTTGGCACTGGTGTGATCTTCTTCGCGCACCTGCGGGAAATGCTTCCACGGTTCATGCGACAACGCATCGAGTTTCAGCGCCCCGTCGGCGAATTTCGGCCCGTCGAACGCAATGCGCCCACGCAACATGCCGCCCAGCTCTTCGCCGGTCTTGAGCATTTGTTTGAAGATCGCCTTGCGTTGACCCAGCGGCGAATTCGGATCGACACCGCCACAGGCGGACAAGGTCAGACAGGCCAGCAATACAACAGAAATTCTTTTAAGAGTCATGGTGGCTTCAGGTCACGGAATTCGGCGGCCAGTATCCTCGCGTCGCCGACAAACACCAATAGCCCTATTAAAAATACGGGTTGCCGGAGCGCATGGAGCACTCGGGCAACCGACACAGGAATCACTCCATGAACAGCCGTTTCAAGGCCTGGCGTCACCCACTGATCGCAACCCTGCCGTTGCTGGCAATCCTTGCCGGCTGCACAGGCGGCGACACCGCCAAACCGAAAACCCACGCCTTGGCCACTTACTCCAGCGCCACCTGGGAAGCCCTTCCGGCCGTGTCCGACAGCGATCTGGTCGCCGGCTTCGGCTCATGGCGCAGCGCTTGCACCCGGCTCAAGGCCGACCCGATCTGGGGCGGGACCTGCACTGCGGCAGCCAATGTGCCGCAGAGCGCCAGCGAAATCCGCGCCTTCCTCAAGCAGAACCTCGACGTGTTCGGCCTGCGCGCCGAGCATGACAACCCGAACGGTCTGATCACCGGTTACTACGAACCGGTCTACCCCGGCAGCCTGACGCCCACAGACGCCGCCAACGTGCCGGTGTACGGCGTGCCTGAAGACATGATCATCGTGTCGCTGGACAGCATTTATCCGGAGCTCAAGGGCAAGCGCCTGCGTGGCCGCCTCGAAGGTCGGGTGCTCAAGCCGTATGACGACGCCGCGACCATCGAATCCAAAGGCGTGAAAGCGCCGGTGGTTGCTTATCTGACCGACCCGATGAACCTGCAATTCCTGCAGATCCAGGGCTCCGGGCGGATTCAGACGGCGGACGGTAAACAACTGCGTATCGCCTACGCCGACCAGAACGGCCACCCGTATCGACCGATAGGTCGCTGGCTGGTGGAACAGGGCGAGCTGAAGAAAGAAGACGTGACCATGAGCGCGATCAGCAACTGGGCCAAGGCTAACCCGTCACGCATTCCGGAACTGCTTGGCAGCAACCCGAGCTATGTGTTCTTCACCCGCAATCCCGACAGCAACGAAGGCCCGCGCGGCTCGCTGAACGTGCCGTTGACTGCCGGCTATAGCGCGGCGGTGGATCGCAAGGTGATTCCGTTGGGCAGTCTGCTATGGCTGTCGACCCCCCGCCCCGACGGCACGGCGCTGGTGCGTCCGGTCGCGGCGCAGGACACCGGTGGTGCGATTGCCGGTGAAGTGCGTGCGGATCTGTTCTGGGGCACCGGCGACGCAGCCGGGCAACTGGCCGGCGACATGAAACAACAGGGGCAGATCTGGATGCTCTGGCCTAAGGGGGTGGCGTTGCCGCAAGTGCCCCAAGTCGCCGACACTCCCAAAGACAAATCCTGAGTTGTTCAGCGTCTGACAATTAGCTATCGCGAGCAGGCTCACTCCTACAGGGGGACACGTTCCAATGTAGGAGTGAGCCTGCTCGCGATGGCGCCGGTAGCTACAAGCAAAGAATCAGACAGACACAAAGAAGAACGAAGCAATCAACCCCATCCCGACAAACCACACCAGCGACCGCAGAATCGCCCAGTCCGCCAGATAGCAGATGATGTACAGCAGGCGACTGGTGATAAACATCACCGCCAGCACATTCACCGTCACCAGCTGCGCGGTGCCTACCAGATGCGCGACAATCACCGCCGCGGCAAACGCCGGGGTCACTTCGAAACTGTTCAACTGCGCCGCATGCGCCCGTCGGGCCACGCCGTTCAGACTTTCCAGAAAGTCCCGGGGATCATGGTTGTCGCTCAGTCGGTAGCCGCCCACGGCCTTGGCCACGGCTGTGCAGATATAGGGCAGGAAAATCGCAATCAACACGCACCACAGAGCTACCGTCATAAAGCCGTCCTTCTTTGAGTGATGGAAAATGGCGGGCGGTCAGAACTTCATCACCAGCATGCCGATCAATACCAACCCACAGGCTAAGAGCCGCGGTCTGCCGAAAGGTTCTTTCAGGTAGCGCATGCCGAACAACACCACCAGGATCACGCTGATCTCGCGCAATGCCGCCGCCTCGGCAATCGAGCCCAACTGCATCGCCCACAGCACCAGAGCGTAGCTGAACAACACGCAGAACCCGACCGCCAGCCCCAGTTTCCATTGCTCGCGCCAGAACACCAGAAACGCCGGGCGTTTGGCGACCCATGCGAGCAACGGAAACGGCCAGGCGCTGAGCAGCGTGACCCAGACCAGGTAATCCAGCGGATGCGACCAGCGCCGTAAAGCCTGGCCGTCGATGTAGGTATAGCAACCGATGCACAGCCCGATCAGCGCCACCACCGGCAGCATCGACCACGGCAAATGCTTCCCGCCGCCGCCCTGCCAGAGCAGGCAAGCCATGCCCAACGGAATCAGCATGATGCCGAAGATCTGCTGCGCGCTGAGCACTTCGCCGGCGAAGATCAGGGTCAGCGCCAGCACCACCAGCGGCGACAAGCCACGCATCAGCGGATAGACCAGCCCGAGGTCGCCGACCCGATAAGCCTGAATCAACAGATAGCGATAGAGCAGCTCGAACGCCGCCGAAGCCAGAATCCACGGCCAGATGTCCAGCGGCGGCAGGCTGATAAAGGGTGACACCAGCGCCACGAACAACAGCGCCACCGTGTCCATGCACGCCACTACCAACAACCGTTCGGCGCTGAACTTGATCAGGGTATTCCACGTCGCATGCAACAGCGCCGCCATCAACACCAGAACTGTCGCCAGCACGTCTCACTCCTTGATTTTTTTGTTGACCCTACACCAATGTGCGCGGCTGACCAACCGAGGGGACAGGATTGTGTCCCCACCCCGAATCAGCCCATCCAACCTTTGCGCCGAAGAATCGGGGCGCTGTCTTTCCACCTTCATCCAAAGGACCCCGGATGCTTGAACTCGTAGCCGCTTTCATCTGCCTCACCACCCTCCTCACTTTCGTGAACTACCGCTTCATCGGCCTGCCGCCGACCATCGGCGTGATGGTCACCGCACTGATGTTTTCCCTGTTGCTGCAAGGCCTGAGTGTGCTCGGCTACCCCGGCCTGGAAGAACGCGTGCAGCAACTGATCGGCCAGATCGACTTCGGCGATCTGCTGATGAACTGGATGCTGTCGTTCCTGCTGTTCGCCGGCGCTCTGCACGTCAACCTGAACGACCTGCGCAGCTACCGCTGGCCGATCGGCCTGCTGGCGACCTTCGGCGTGCTGATTGCCACCGCCGTGATCGGCAGCCTTGCCTATTACATTTTTGCCCTGTTCGGCTGGCACGTGAGCTTCCTGTATTGCCTGCTGTTCGGCGCGCTGATTTCGCCGACCGACCCGATCGCGGTGCTCGGCGTATTGCGTACGGCCAACGCCTCCAAGCCGCTGAAAACCACCATCGTCGGCGAATCGCTGTTCAACGACGGCACTGCAGTGGTGGTGTTCACCGTGCTGCTGGGCATCGCCCAACTGGGCGAGACGCCAACGATCAGCGCCACGGCCATGCTGTTCGTGCACGAAGCCATTGGCGGCGTGCTGTTCGGTGGGCTGATCGGTTATCTGGTGTACCGGATGATCAAGAGTGTCCAGCAGCATCAGATCACGGTGATGCTGACCCTGGCGCTGGTGATCGGCGGTTCGGCGATGGCCACCGAGCTGCACGTCTCGGCGCCGATTGCGATGGTGGTGGCCGGTCTGATCATCGGTAACCTGGGGCGCAACCTGGCGATGAACGACATGACCCGCAAGTACCTCGACGGTTTCTGGGAACTGCTCGATGACATGCTCAACGCCCTGCTGTTTGCGCTAATCGGCATGGAACTGTTGCTGCTGCCGTTCAACTGGGCGCACGTGGCGGCGGCCAGTCTGCTGGCGCTGGCGATTCTGCTCTCGCGCCTGCTCACCGTGGCCCCGGCCATCGTCCTGCTGCGCCGCTGGCGCACGGTGCCGCGCGGGACCATCCGCATCCTGACCTGGGGCGGTTTGCGCGGCGGTGTCTCGGTGGCACTGGCGCTGGCCCTGCCGCTGGGCCCGGAGCGCGATCTGCTGCTGAGCATCACCTACATCGTGGTGCTGTCGTCGATCCTGTTGCAGGGTCTGACCATCGGCAAACTGGTCAAGCACGCCACCCGTGACGAGCCAGCCACAGCGGCCGGGCCCGCACACTGACGCAGCACTGTGGCGCCGTCGCGGGATACCTTCATGGCGGGCCGCAGAGTAATTCGAGCAGATGCCGCATCGCCAACGGGCGGTGCGGCGTCGAGCTGTGCATCACCACCAGTTCTCGCGAATAACGCTGACCATCCTCCACCGGCAAGACATACAGTCCGTCGAGCGCCATCCCGACCCATTGCGGCACCAGTGACACCCCCATCCCCTGAGCAACGAGCATGATGATGGTTTCCAGCGCATCCAGCTCACACAGCACATTCGGCTCGATCGCCTGCTCGTCGAGGTATCGCTGAGCGATCTGTCCGCCCCATGAGCGTGCGTCATAACGAATGAATGGACCTTCGCGCAGTAGAGTTTCCAGCGACTGTCCGACGCGCGCGGCGGGCGCAACCAGAATCAGCGGCTCAACCTTGAGCACAGCCAGGGCCAATGCCTTCGGCGGCTGGAACGGCGGTCTGACCAGAATCGCCGCGTCCAGCTCGGCGTTGAGCACTTTTTCGTAAAGGCTTCGTGAGTCACCCGGTGTGATCTTCAACTTTAGATCCGGCGCGGAAATCGCCAGCCGCTCGATCAAGGCTGGCAACACCCCGGTCAGCGCCGTCGAGATTGCGCCGATCTTTACTTCACCGACCAACCCGTCGAGGTGCAAGTCGTCCTGCAACGCCTGCGCCTGTTCGATGATCGCCCTGATCTTCGGCAACATCAGCAGGCATTGATCCGAAGGGCGGGTCGCATGGGCCGTGCGCAGTAACAACGTGCAGCCCAGCGTTCGCTCGAGGGCCTGGATACGCTGACTGATGGCCGCAGCCGTGCGATTTTCCCGCCGCGCGGCCGCCGCAATCGAACCGTTTTCAACCACGGCAACCAGGCTTTTCAGAAACCGAACATCCATAAGTTTTCCTTTCGCTCAGAACAAGGCGAAGCCGTTTTGCCCCACCGCGTGGCCTGTTTACCCTGAACGCTCCTTCACTCAGGGATATCCCATGAACAGACCCTTTCACGCTGCATACCACGTTTGCGATCTGCAACAGACGCGGATTTTTTATCGGGATGTGTTGGGCTGCACCGAAGGCCGCAGCACCGAGACCTGGATCGACTTCGACTTTTTCGGCAATCAGCTTTCACTGCACCTGGGCGAACCTTTCGCCACTACCCGCACCGGACAGGTCGGCGAGCACAAGGTATTGATGCCACACATGGGCGTGGTGCTGCCGCTGGAAGAATGGCTGGCATTGGCCGAGCGCCTGACACGCCTTGGCACTGCTTTCGAGATCCCGCCGGTGATCCGCTTCGCCGGCGAACCCGGCGAGCAACGCACGATGTTCTTTCTCGATCCCAGCGGCAATCCGCTGGAAGTCAAAGGCTTCAAGGACTTCAACGGTCTGTTCGCCCATTGATTCCACCCCCAACAAACACAAGAAAAAAGGGGCACAACATGAGCAACAAGAAAACCACCGGTCTGGTCACTCGCATCATGATCGGGCTCGCCGCCGGGGTCATTGTCGGCATCCTTCTCAACCAGTTTCCCGAATACAAGGGCTGGTTCATCGACAATCTGCTGCAACCGGCAGGCGATTTGTTCATCAGACTGATGAAGATGATCGTGGTCCCGCTGGTGTTTGCCTGCATGGTGGTCGGCATTGCCGGAGCCGGCAGTACCAAGGCGCTGGGCAGGGTCGGAATCAAAACGCTGGTGTATTTCTTCACGATCACCAGCATCGCCATCGTCTTCGGACTGGTCGTCGGCAATGTATTCCAGCCCGGCGCTGGCGCGGACTTCAGCAGTACCTTGCAGGCACCGGTCAGCGGACTCGCTACTTCGGGCGAAACGCAAAACCTTGGCCGCACCTTGGTCAATATCGTTCCCGACAACATTGTCCTGGCCATGTCTCAGGGCAAACTATTGTCGGTGCTGTTTTTCGCCATCCTGTTCGGCTGCGCCCTGTCGATGCTGCCCGAGCAGCAGAAAGCGCCGTTGATCGCAGTGATGCAGGCGGTCTCGGACACCATGTTCAAGGTCACGCACATGGTCATGCACTATTCGCCGATCGGCATCTTCGGCCTGATCGGCGTCACCGTGGCGAGCTTCGGTCTAAGTGCCTTGCTGCCACTGGCCAAGCTGATCGGCATCACCTACGTGGCGGTGTTGCTGTTCGCGCTGTGCGTGTTGGGTGTGGTGGCGCGAATGGCCGGAATCCGTTTTTTCCACCTGATCCGCGAAATACGCAGTGAACTGCTGCTGGCTTACAGCAGTGCTGCATCGGCCACGGTGATGCCGCAGTTGATCGAGAAAATGGAGCGTTACGGGGCACCGCGCCCGATCACCAGCATGGTCATTCCATTGGGTTACTCGTTCAATCTGGACGGCGCATCATTGTTCGCAGGGCTGGGCACGTTGTTCATCGCCCAGGCTTACGGCATCGAGCTGGGCCTGGCGGATCAGGCGATGCTGGTGTTGATCATGGTGCTGACATCGAAAGGCGCGGCGGGCGTACCGGGGTTCATGTTCATCATTCTGACGGCAACACTGACTGCCGCCGGGTTGCCGGTGGAAGGCGTGGCGATCATCGCCGGCGTCTACCGCTTGATGGACATGCCGGTGACAGCACTCAATGTATTGGGCAATGCGCTGGCGCCGCTGGTCATCGCGCGCTGGGAAGGCCAGCTCAAGGCACCGCAGAGCGAAGCGGTCATAGCGACGGTCAGTCCACCGTTCAAGGCCTGACGCTATTTGGCCTTGCTGTCGGCGTCATCCTCGCGGGGTTCGTCAGAGTCTGGTTTATCAGTCTTTGGCGCCCCGCTCTCGCTGCGGATCTGCGCATGGCTGATCAGTGCGAAAATGAAACTGCCGCCGATGATATTCCCCGCCAGCGTGGGCCCGGCGAACACCCTCCAGAAATCACTCCACGGCAATTCGCCGGCAAACACCAGATACGACACTTCCGCCGAACCGACCACGATGTGGGTGAAGTCGCCCAGCGCCATCAAATAGGTGATGAGGATGATGATCCACATCTTGGCGCTCTCCATGGACGGGATCATCCAGACCATGGTGGCGATCATCCAGCCGGAGACGATGCCCTTGGCGAACATCTGGCTGGCGTGGTTTTCCATGACCTTGCGGCCGATTTCAAGGAAGGCGTGATCGGTCTTGCTGTCGAAGATCGGCAACTCGAGCATCACGTACGCCACCAGAATCGTGCCGCACAGGTTGCCGAACAGCACCACGCCCCACAACCGGATCAGCCGACCGAAGTTGCGTATCGTTGGTTTGGTCATGACCGGCAGGACCGCAGTCAGGGTGTTTTCGGTGAATAGCTGCTGACGGGCGAGGATCACCGCGAGGAAACCCGCGCAGTAACCGAAACTGGCGATCACCTTGAATTCGTCGCCCTCGGGCAGGCGTGAGTTGAGCAGGCCCATGCCCATCAGCGACAGGCCCATGGTCAGCCCGGCAGCAAGCGCCGACCACCACAATGCAGCAATGCTGCGCTCCAGCTCCTGGTCGCCCTGGGTGCGGATGATTTCATGCAGAACCGCCGCGCGCGGCGGCTGGTTTTTCTCGACTTCGTGTTGCTCCTGGGCCGAGAGGTCGGGGGTCTTGCCGTCTGTCGGGGTGCTCATGGCGTGGGAACCGTGGGGGGCTTTTAGCTACGACCCCCGCCGTTCACAGCTGTTCACTGAGCAGATGAATCTTCGGTGGATACAAAACCGCATTCGCGAGCAAGCCCGCTCCCACAGTTGACCGAGATGCGGGGCAGCACGCGGTCTGATGTGGGAGCGGGCTTGCTCGCGAAGGGCGCACCGCCGATGTCACTTGGTGACTAATTCATCTTCCTGAAACTGATCTTTCACATATTTGATTTCAGTGCGCCCGTGCGGTGCCGGCAGACCGTCTTCACCGAGGTTGACGAAGACCATCTTCTCCACCGTGAGGATGCTCTTGCGGGTGATCTTGTTGCGCACCTCGCAAGTCAGGGTGATCGAGGTACGGCCAAACTCGGTGGCGGTGATGCCCAGTTCGATGATGTCGCCCTGGCGCGAGGCGCTGACGAAGTTGATCTCGGAAATGTACTTGGTCACCACGCGCTGATTGCCCAACTGGACGATGGCGTAGATCGCCGCTTCTTCGTCGATCCAGCGCAACAGGCTGCCGCCGAACAGGGTGCCGTTGGGGTTCAGGTCTTCGGGTTTTACCCATTTGCGGGTGTGGAAATTCATGTTCACTCCTGAGCGTTTGCCGAAAGATGACGCCATCTTGGCAGACCGAGCGGTCAGGCTCCATGAGCCTTCTACTATGGTCGCTATTAGCGATCTTCATTTGGCCGACAGAAACCCTTTGGAAGATCAGTCTAGACGGCTATAATCGCCACCGTTTCAAAACGGTCATCTTCAATTGGTACCGTTTTCCCGCCACCTGTCCGAGGGGCGCTGCAGCAGGTTCAACCTGTCAGGCTCGGATGGGGCGTTGACTGGCTCAGGCCAGACACTAAACGCACAACGGCGCCCATTCGCATACATTACGAATGGAGGCTCTTCATGAGCGCTGTTATCACGCCTGCCGATTTTAACGATTACAAAGTTGCCGACATGTCCCTGGCTGCCTGGGGCCGTCGCGAAACCATCATCGCCGAGTCGGAAATGCCGGCCCTGATGGGTCTGCGTCGCAAGTACTCCGGCGAACAGCCGTTGAAAGGCGCCAAGATCCTCGGCTGCATCCACATGACCATTCAGACTGCCGTGCTGATCGAAACCCTGGTTGCCCTGGGTGCCGAAGTACGCTGGTCGTCCTGCAACATTTTCTCGACTCAGGATCAGGCTGCTGCCGCTATCGCTGCTGCCGGCATCCCGGTTTTCGCCTGGAAAGGCGAGACTGAAGAAGAGTACGAGTGGTGCCTGGAGCAGACCATCCTGAAGGATGGCGCACCATGGGACGCCAACATGATCCTCGACGACGGCGGCGACCTGACCCAGCTGCTGCACGACAAGTACCCACAAGTACTGGATCGCGTTCACGGCGTGACCGAAGAAACCACCACCGGCGTACACCGTCTGCTGGACATGCTGGCCAAGGGCGAACTGCGCATCCCGGCCATCAACGTCAACGACTCGGTAACCAAGTCCAAGAACGACAACAAGTACGGCTGCCGTCACAGCCTGAACGATGCGATCAAGCGCGGTACCGACCACCTGCTGTCCGGCAAGCAAGCGCTGGTCATCGGTTACGGTGACGTGGGCAAGGGCTCGGCCCAGTCCCTGCGTCAGGAAGGCATGATCGTCAAAGTCTCCGAAGTTGACCCGATCTGCGCCATGCAGGCCTGCATGGACGGTTTCGAACTGGTTTCGCCGTTCATCGACGGTATCAACGACGGTTCCGAAGCAAGCATCGACAAAGCGCTGCTGGGCAAGATCGACCTGATCGTGACCACCACCGGTAACGTCAATGTTTGCGACGCGAACATGCTCAAAGCGCTGAAGAAGCGTGCTGTTGTCTGCAACATCGGTCACTTCGACAACGAAATCGACACCGCTTTCATGCGCAAGAACTGGGCATGGGAAGAAGTGAAGCCACAGGTACACAAGATCCACCGTACCGGCCCGGGCGCATTCGACGCGCAGAACGACGACTACCTGATCCTGCTGGCCGAAGGCCGTCTGGTGAACCTGGGCAACGCCACTGGCCACCCAAGCCGCATCATGGACGGTTCGTTCGCCAACCAGGTTCTGGCGCAGATCTTCCTGTTCGGCCAGAAGTACGCCGACCTGTCGCCAGCCCAGAAAGCCGAGCGTCTGACCGTTGAAGTACTGCCGAAGAAACTCGACGAAGAAGTGGCCCTGGAAATGGTTCGCGGCTTCGGCGGCGTGGTCACTCAACTGACCAAGCAACAGGCTGACTACATCGGCGTGACCGTCGAAGGCCCGTTCAAGCCGCACGCTTACCGCTACTAACAGGCGCTTGCTCGCTCTCCCTGTGGGAGCGAGCCTGCTCGCGAAGGCGTCTCAACATTCGGCATCCGTGTTGTCTGACCCACCGCTTTCGCGAGCAGGCTCGCTCCCACACGGGATTGCAGCGCCTCGAAGGTTCTTGTTTCCAAGGGTATGACCATGTCCCAAGACCGTCGCTACAGCTTCGAGTTCTTCCCGACCAAGACCGATGCTGGGCAAGAAAAACTGCTCGCCACTGCCCGTCAGTTGGCCACTTACAACCCCGATTTCTTTTCCTGCACCTATGGCGCTGGTGGTTCGACCCGGGATCGCACCCTCAACACCGTTCTGCAACTGGAAAGCGAAGTCAAAGTACCGGCCGCACCGCACCTGTCGTGCGTCGGCGACAGCAAGGACGACCTGCGCGGCCTGCTGAACGAGTACAAGGCAGCCGGTATCAAGCGCATCGTTGCCCTGCGCGGCGACCTGCCGTCCGGCATGGGCATGACCAGCGGCGAGCTGCGTCACGCCAATGAACTGGTGGAATTCATTCGTGAAGAAACCGGTGATCACTTCCACATCGAAGTCGCCGCTTACCCGGAGATGCATCCGCAAGCGCGCAACTACGAAGACGATCTCGCCAACTTCGTGCGCAAGGCCCGCGCCGGTGCCGACAGCGCGATCACCCAGTACTTCTTCAACGCCGACAGCTACTTCTACTTCGTCGACCGTTTGCAGGCGCAGGGTGTCGATCTGCCGATCGTGCCGGGGATCATGCCGATCACCAACTACAGCAAGCTGGCACGTTTCTCAGATGCCTGCGGTGCGGAAATCCCGCGCTGGATCCGCAAGCAACTGGAAGCCTACGGCGATGACAGCCAAAGCATTCAGCGCTTTGGCGAGCAGGTCGTCAGCGAAATGTGCGAACGTCTGCTGCAGGGTGGCGCACCGGGGTTGCACTTCTATTCCATGAACCAGGCCGAACCGAGCCTGGCGATCTGGAACAACCTGAAGCTGCCGCGCTAAGCAACACCCGAGCAAGACCCAAAGATCGCAATTTTTGACAGTGTTCCGGCCCTGCGAACCCTGCCAGAAGCTGCGATCTTTTTCTTTTAACGCCCGAAACAGAGCTTGTGCAGCCACTTTCTGGCTCTTTCGCGTTTCTCGTCGTAATCTCAAGCCATGCCTTTGATCACGCAGTTATTCGCCGTGCTGGTTTTTGCTTGCCTGAGCTTTGCCGCTCGGGGCGAGAAGTTGCGTATTGTCACCGAGCCATGGGCGCCTTATGTCTACGAAGAGGGCGGCAAGAACCTCGGGCTGGACTACGAAACCACTGCCATTGTGTTCAAGCGCCTGGGGATCGAGGTCGAGTGGCAGTTCCTGCCATGGAAGCGCTGCCTGTCGATGCTTGAAACCGGCCAGGCCGACGGCGCGCTGGACATCTTTCACAGCGCCGAACGCGACGCCACCCTGCTCTACCCCAGCGAACCGCTGTCGGACGTCGAGTTCGTGATGTTCTACGCCAACGACCGCCCGCACCCGTTCCATAAGCTCGAAGACCTCAAAGGCCTGACCATCGGCACCTCGCCGGGATATCTGTACAGCCCGGACTTCAGCGAATCCTTGCTGTTCACCCGTGAACCGGCGCCAACCCACGAGGCGAACTTCGGCAAACTGCTGCGCGGGCGCATCGACTTGCTGATCACCGATCGCCGTGTGGGTCAGCATTTGCTCGATCAACTGAATATCCGCGATCAGATCACCGAAAACCCCACCGTAATTAGTCGTCAGAGCCAATTTCTGGCGGTTCGACGCAATGCCGGGATGGATCTACTGGTGCAGCGTTTCGGCGCCGAACTCAAGCGTTTCAAGCGTGAACCGGCCTATGCCGAGCTGAGCGCACGCTACGGCGCAGCACCGGCCGGCACCGCGCCGCTGGGCAACGCCTCGGCCAGCCGCAAAACCGTTGAGCAGCAGGAAAGCAGCGCGCAGTGATTGCTCTGTTATACTCCGGCGTTCCCGCCAGGCTCACGCCCGGACGCCCGGAACCGTAACAGGCCTCTAGACCCGCTACAGCGCAGCTTTTCAGCCCGCGCGAGCGCTCCTGACGTGCCTTCGAGACCGCAGCTGGACCGGACGGGATCGCGTCCTCTTAAACGCGATTCGCGCCAGGCAAGACTCCCATTGGGCCAAGCCCTAACTAAAACAGGATTACTCATGTCCTTTGCTTCCCTCGGTCTCTCCGAGGCTTTAGTCCGTGCCATCGAAGATGCGGGCTATACCGAGCCTACTCCGGTGCAACAGCGGGCCATTCCCGCCGTGTTGCAAGGTCGCGACCTGATGGTTGCGGCACAGACAGGTACCGGTAAAACCGGCGGTTTCGCCCTTCCGATCCTGGAGCGGTTGTTCCCCAACGGTCACCCGGACAAATCCCAGCGTCATGGCCCGCGCCAACCGCGCGTACTAGTTCTGACTCCGACCCGCGAACTCGCGGCCCAGGTTCACGAGAGCTTCAAGATCTACGCCCGTGACCTGAAATTCGTCAGCGCCTGCATATTCGGCGGCGTCGGCATGAACCCACAGGTTCAGGCCATGTCCCGTGGTGTTGACGTGCTCGTTGCCTGCCCGGGTCGCTTGCTCGACCTCTGCGGCCAGGGCAGCGTTGACCTGTCCCACGTCGAAATCCTCGTCCTCGACGAAGCCGACCGCATGCTCGACATGGGTTTTGTGCACGACGTGAAGAAAGTCCTCGCGCGTCTGCCAGCCAAGCGTCAGAACCTGCTGTTCTCGGCGACCTTCTCCAAAGACATCACCGACCTTGCCGGCAAGCTGCTGCACAACCCGGAACGCATCGAAGTGACGCCGCCGAACACCACGGTCGAGCGCATCGAACAACGCGTCTTCCGTCTGCCGGCCAGCCACAAGCGTGCCCTGCTGGCGCACCTGATCACCGCAGGCGCCTGGGAACAGGTGCTGGTGTTCACCCGCACCAAGCACGGCGCCAACCGTCTGGCCGAGTACCTGGACAAACACGGCCTGCCGGCTGTGGCGATCCACGGCAACAAGAGCCAGAACGCTCGCACCAAAGCCCTGGCCGACTTCAAGGCCGGTGAAGTGCGTATCCTGGTGGCCACCGACATCGCTGCTCGCGGTCTGGACATCGATCAGTTGCCACACGTGGTCAACTTCGAACTGCCGAACGTCGATGAAGACTACGTGCACCGTATCGGCCGTACGGGCCGTGCCGGTCGTTCGGGCGAGGCGATCTCGCTGGTTGCGCCGGACGAAGAAAAACTGCTGAAAAGCATCGAACGCATGACCAAGCAGAAAATCGCCGACGGCGACCTGATGGGCTTCGATTCGAGCACCATTGAAGCCGAGAAACCGGAAGTGCGTGAGCGTCCGGACGTGCGCAATCCACGCAATCCACGTGGCCCACGCGGCGACGGCCCGAATGGCGGCGGTGGCGGCGGTCGTAAAGACAAAGGCAAAGACAAGGGCAAGGAAAAACCGGCCGGTGAACGTGGCGAGCGTCCTGCCCGTCAGCAGAAGCCGCGCGAAGGCACTCCAGCCCGTGAACAGCGCCCAAGCCAGCCGCCACGTGCTGCTGCCGATCGCGCACCGGACGAGTTCCTCGACGACGATATCGACAACTTCGGTAACCGCGTTGACTACGTGCCGAAGCCGGCTCCTGCTGGCGGTCGCGGCCGTCGTCCAGGCGCACCGGCTCAGGGCGCAGGCGCAGGTTCGGGCGCACCACGCGGCGGTCAGTCGCAGGGTCGTCAGAACGGTCCGCGCAACAGCAACGGTTCGAGCACCGGCACCCCGCCGGCCAAACGCAGCGGCCCGCGCAACGGCGCACCGCGTGATGGTCAGTCGGCTCGTCGTGACGAGTCTTCCTCGTCGTCGCGCAACCGCCGTCCTGCCCGTGACGATCAGCCACGTAGCGAGCCAGCCGTACAGAACCCGCGCAGCACCGGGCCGAAGATCATGCACAAGGAGTCCAAGGCTGACCGCTTCCCGACACCTGAGCAGCTCGATCAACTGCCGACCCGTCCGCGCGGCGAAAAACCAGCCTTGCTGACCCGCAATCGCTGAGTTATCGCTGCAATGAAAAATGCCCCGCCTCGCAAGAGACGGGGCATTTTTTATGGACGCCACGAATATCCCTGAATCCCCCCCTGTGCACACCAACCCTGTAGTGAGGGGATTTATCCCCGATCGGCTGCGAAGCAGTCGCAAAACCATTCAACGCGGTATGCCAGATACCCCTCAGTTGAAGTTTTTGGGGCCGCAGCGCGACCCATCGGGGATAAATCCCCTCACCACAAAAAGCCCGCCCCCACAGGGATCAGGGTTGTAGCGGGCAATAAAAAACGCCCCCGGCCTTGCGACCGGGGGCGTTTTTGCATGACGGCGAAAGTTACTTCGCTTTCACACCTTCGAACGAGATGTACAGGTCGACGTTGTCGGACTGTGAACCCAGGTCCATCATCTTGCCGAAATCAGAGCGCTTGATGCTGGTGGTGCCTTCGAAGCCGGCACGGTAGCCGCCCCATGGATCCTTGCCTTCACCCAGGAAAGTGGCCTTGACCACGATCGGCTTGGTTACGCCGTGCAGCGTCAGGTTGCCGGTCACGTCAGCAGTGTCTTTGCCCTCGGCGTTCTTGCCGGTGGACTTGACGCTGGTGGAGACGAACTTGGCGTCAGCGTATTTGCCCACGTCCAGGAAGTCTTTGCTGGCGATGTGCTTGTCGCGCTCGGCGTGGTTGGTGAACACGCTGGCGGTTTTCACGTTGAATTCGATTTTGCTGTCTTCAG
This sequence comes from Pseudomonas sp. AD21, assembly GCF_002878485.1. Classification (NCBI taxonomy): domain Bacteria; kingdom Pseudomonadati; phylum Pseudomonadota; class Gammaproteobacteria; order Pseudomonadales; family Pseudomonadaceae; genus Pseudomonas; species Pseudomonas sp. AD21. The sequence continues at coordinate 10,622 of NZ_NQYG01000045.1, read as the reverse complement.
GCTTGGCAGCGTCAAAGCTGAACTTGCCGTCGATGTCCTTGAAAGTACCGGTGATGTAGCTGTAGCCCAGGTGGCTGATCTTGAAGTCGACGAAAGCGTGCTGGCCTTCTTTGTCGACGGTGTAATCAGCAGCCATCACGTTCGCGGACAGTACGGCCGAACCGATTGCCAGAGCGGCCAGAGTCTTTTTCAACATGCTTTCTTTTCCTTTGAGTCGAGGTTGAATTTCAGGCTTTGCGACCGAGCATTCGCGTCAGGGTCGCATCACGATCGATAAAGTGGTGCTTCAATGCTGCCAACGCATGGAGGCCGGAAAAAATTACCAGCGCCCACGCCAGCCAGAGATGAATCACCCCAGCGGTATCTGCCTGATCCGGTAGCCCGGAGACCAGTGCAGGAACTTCAAACAGGCCAAACACCGGGATCCCGACACCGTCTGCGGTGGAAATCAGGTAACCGGCAATCATCACAGCGAACAGCGCCAGATAAAGAAACCCGTGGCCGAATTTGGCGCCAATGCGGGTCATGCGGCTGTAGCTTTGCAGTGTTGGTGGCGGTGGGCTGATAAAGCGCCAGAGTACCCGCAACACCATCACACCCAACAACACCAGACCGATGCTCTTGTGCAGATCCGGCGCGTCTTTGCGCCAGCTGCTGTAGTAATCCAGCCCCACCATCCACAGACCCAGTGCGAACAGCCCGAAGACTGCCAGCGCCACGCCCCAGTGCATGAAGATGCTGACCCAACCATAGCGTGAAGAAGAGTTACGTAGCTGCATTGCCCAAATCCTGTGAGAACTGCGAACCAAGACTAGCGAGTTATCTATCGAATTAAAGCGGAAAATTTTGCTTTGAAGTATCGAGAAATACGATCAAGAGTCTGTAAGTGGCTTGTTAAGGAAAGATTAAAGGGAAAAGTGTGGCGGGATGTTGTTTCTAAGCAATGGATTTTTGTTGGCAGAGCTGGCCCTATCGCGAGCAGGCTCACTCCTACAGTTGGCCGTATTCCAATTGGAGAAATGCGATCCCCTGTAGGAGTGAGCCTGCTCGCGATAGCGGTCTTACAGGCAAAAAAAAGCGCGGCATAAAAGCCGCGCTTCTTCATTCACCGCAAGGCTTACTGCGCCTTGGTCTCGGTCGTTGCAGCAGGCTTGGCCGCTGGCTTCTTCGCCGGTTCAGCCTTTTTCGCAGCAGGCTTGGCTGCGGCTTTCTTCGCGTCGGTTTTGGCCGCCGGCTTTTTCGCCGCAGGCTTGGCTGGCGCTTTCTTCGCCGGCTCGGTTTTCTCCGGAGCGGCTGGTTTCGGTGCTTCCACCGGAGCTGGCGCAGGGGCTGGAGCCGGTGCAGGCGCTGGGGCCGCTGGAGCTGGAGTTGGCTCAGGCGCCTTCACAGGCTCTGGCTTCTTCTCGTCATCCGAACCACCGAACAGATTGCTGAAGAAGTTGCCCTTCTTCGCCGCCACGGCACCTGCCGCGCCTGCTGCTGCAGCCGGAACCACTTTGACCGGTTCAAACGACTTGCCGGCTGCCAGATCTTCAACCTGACTGGCCGCACGCTGACCGGTGCGCAGTGCGCCTTCCAGAGTGCCCGGGTACAGGGTGTCGGTGTGTTCGCCGGCGAACGTTACGCGTTGCAGCGGACGTTCCCACAGGCGCCAGAACTTGCTGATCTGGCCCGGGCCGTAAGCCAGGTAGGCGCCGCCCATCGACGGGTCGGTGCTGTAACGACGGATCTCATAACCGGTGAACGAGCCACGGGCCTGTGGATAAAACGCGTGCAGACGGATCAGCACCTGATCGACCATCTGCTTGTCGCCGAATGCCTGCATTACGCGAGCGTTGTCGCCGGACAGGTTGATCACCACGTTGGCGCCGCCCTTCAGCGCAGGCTCGATCCACAACATGCCGAGGCCAGTGTTGCTGTAGATCTCACCGGACATGCGCGCCTTGCTTTCCCAGACTGGCGTCTTGAACTTCAGCATGATCTGGTCGCGCCAGCCGTAGTTGATGCCCTTGATCGCAGCCAGGTGCTGGGCATCCAGCGCAGGCGTCAAAGCAATCTTGTTCAGCGCACGCAATGGCACGGCCAGTACGACGTAATCAGCCTGGTAGCCAACACTGCCGACCTTGACGGTCACGCCGTCCTTGTCCTGATTGATCGCTGACACCGGCGAGTTGGTCTTGATCGTCTTGATCTGTTTGACGAACGCCTGGGCCAGCACCTGACTGCCGCCGACCAGACGCGAAGCACGCAGGTCACGGTCGGAGACGCCGCGATACACGCGGTTCTGCTGGGCGAAATACAGCAACGACAGACGCGAAGGTTCGTCGTAGTGGGTGCGGATGTCCTGGTTGATCAACTGGCGCGCGGTGGCCGGCAGATTCTGCTTGTCGAGCCAGCTCGACACGGTGATTTGGTCCAGCGCGTGCAGCGTGCTGGTCGCCGCCGGGTTCTGCGGGTCGTCGATCGAGCGCGCCAGATCGTCGAGGGTTTTCTGGTAGCGCTTCAAGGCGTCGGCGGTGACCGGTTGCTTGGTCGCCAGATCAGCGGCGGAGAAATACTCGCCGTCGATCAGATAACCCGGCGTACGCACGAATTCCGGAGCCGGCGTGGTGCCCAGCTTGAAGGTCGAGACGTACTTGTTCAGCACCGGTTGGGTCTTGTCGTTGCCGATCCACTCGCTGGTGGCCATGCCGGAGCGACCGCCCAGGCTCGGTTTGGCTTCCAGCAGGGTGACCTGCCAGCCCTTGTTCTGCAGCTCGTAAGCCGCGGTCAGGCCCGACAGGCCGCCGCCGATCACGATTGCGGTTTTATCCTTGGCCAGCGCCGTAACGCTGAACAGCCCCAACATCACCAGCGCACAGGCGCGCAGCCAACCGACAGACATTCAGCGAACTCCGGAAATACACGTAGGAAAAAGCAGTTTTGCGGGTCAGACGACCCAAAGAACCGCGAAGAATACGTCAGCCATCAAAACGCCGCCAGCGACGTCTATCGGCCCATACAAAGTAGCTCAATCGACGCAATGGGTTGTCCCGGCGCGATGCATTGCATAGGCTTGCGCGATTGTTTGCCCGCGCCTGACGCGAGCCGCCTCGAGGAGACTGTAAATGGGCCTGAATAACCAGTGGATGCAACGCGACCTCGCGGTGCTGTGGCATCCCTGCACCCAGATGAAAGACCACGAACAGCTGCCGCTGATCCCGATCAAGCGCGGTGAAGGCGTGTGGCTCGAAGACTTCGAAGGCAAGCGCTACCTCGACGCCGTCAGCTCCTGGTGGGTCAACGTGTTCGGCCACGCCAACCCGCGCATCAACCAGCGCATCAAGGATCAGGTCGATCAACTGGAACACGTGATTCTTGCCGGTTTCAGCCATCAGCCGGTGATCGAACTGTCCGAGCGTCTGGTGAAGATGACCCCGGAAGGCCTGAACCGGGTGTTCTACGCCGATAACGGTTCGTCCTGCATCGAAGTCGCGCTGAAAATGAGCTTTCACTACTGGCTCAACCGCGGCCAACCGAACAAAAAGCGCTTTGTCACCCTGACCAACAGCTACCACGGCGAAACCATGGCAGCGATGGCCGTTGGCGACGTGCCGCTGTTCACCGAAACCTACAAAGCCCTGCTGATGGACACCATCAAGGTGCCGAGCCCCGATTGTTACGGGCGCCCTGAAGGCATGAGCTGGGAAGAACATTCGCGCAACCTGTTCGCGGCCATGGAACAGACTCTGGCCGAAAATCATGACAGCGTCGCGGCAGTGATCGTCGAACCGCTGATTCAGGGCGCCGGCGGCATGCGTATGTATCACCCGGTGTACCTCAAGCTGCTGCGCGAATCCTGCGATCGCTACGGCGTGCATTTGATCCTCGACGAAATCGCTGTCGGCTTCGGCCGCACCGGGACCATGTTCGCCTGTGAACAGGCCGGCATCCGCCCGGATTTCCTCTGCCTGTCCAAGGCCCTGACCGGCGGCTACCTGCCGCTGGCCGCATGCCTGACCACCGATGAGGTCTACAGCGCGTTCTACGACGACTATCCAACCTTGCGCGCCTTCCTGCATTCGCACAGCTACACCGGCAACCCGCTGGCCTGTGCGGCGGCACTGGCGACGCTGGATATCTTCGAGCAGGACAACGTCATCGAGAACAACAAGGCCCTGGCCCAGCGCATGGCCTCGGCCACCGCGCATCTGGTCGATCACCCGAACGTCTCGGAAGTGCGCCAGACCGGCATGGTCCTGGCGATCGAGATGGTCAAGGATAAGGCCACGAAAGAGGCCTACCCTTGGCAGGAACGTCGCGGTTTGAAAGTGTTCCAGCATGCTTTGGAGCGTGGCGCGCTGCTGCGTCCGCTGGGCAGCGTGGTGTATTTCCTGCCGCCATACGTGATCACCCCGGAGCAGATCGACTTCCTCGCCGAAGTCGCCAGCGAAGGCATCGACATCGCCACGCGTGACAGCGTCAGCGTCGCTGTGCCGAAAGATTTCCACCCCGGCTTCCGCGATCCGGGCTGATTGCCATCTAAAGGTTTGAAAAGAACCCTGTGGCGAGGGGATTTATCCCCGATGGGCGGCGAAGCCGCCCTAAAATCAGCAATCGCGGTGAACCAGAATGATCGCATTCTCTGATTTCACGACTGCTGCGCAGCCGATCGGGGATAAATCCCCTCACCACAAAAGCTCTTCATCACAGTGACTACGCGCCAATTTTTTAGAGACCCGAAATGAGACTGTCCCGCTTCTTTATCGACGCCCCCCTGAGCACCGGCGAACACGAACTGCCGGAAGCCCAGGCGCATTACATCAGCCGCGTGCTGCGCATGGCCGAGGGCGATGCGGTGCAGTTGTTCGACGGCTCCGGCCATGAATTTCGCGGCGCCCTGCTGGACGTCGGCAAGAAGCGTGTGACCGTGCAGATCGACGAGCAACTGGCCGGCCAGGTCGAGTCGCCATTGCAGATCCACCTCGGCCAGGGCCTGTCCCGGGGCGAGCGCATGGACTGGGCGATCCAGAAAGCCACCGAGCTGGGTGTGAATGAAATCACCCCGATCTTCAGTGATCGCTGCGAAGTCCGCCTGAAGGACGAACGCGCCGACAAACGCCTGCTGCACTGGCGTCAGGTGGCGATCAGCGCCTGTGAGCAGTGCGGCCGTTCGCGGGTGCCGGTGATTCATCCGCCGGTGTTGTTGGCTGACTGGATCAAGCAGACCGAAGCCCAGTTGAAACTGGTGCTGCACCCGGTGGCGGAGCCGCTGGTGAGCCATGCCAAACCGGCGACGCTGGCGTTCCTGATCGGGCCTGAAGGTGGTTTGACGGATGCCGAAGTCGAGCAGGCCAAAGGCAACGGCTTCCACGCCGCCCGCCTCGGCCCGCGCGTGTTGCGTACCGAGACGGCGCCGGTGGTTGCACTGGCGGTAGCCCAGCAGCTTTGGGGTGATTTCTAGGGCCTCTTCGCGAGCAAGCCCGCTCCCACAGTAGATCTTGGGTGTACACAAAGTTTGTGCTCACTGGACATCCACTGTGGGAGCGAGCTTGCTCGCGAAAAGCTTCACCTCGGTCTAACTGTCACTCCACCGGATCACTGACAGGCTTGGCAATAATCGCCTTCAACTCGCTGGTCATCGGAAACTCCAGGTTCAACCCCTTCGGCGGAATTGGCTGTTCGAACCAGCGTTTGTAAATCCCATTGATCTCCCCCGAACGATACAGGTCAGCCAACGCGCCATTCACCAACGCGAGGAACTGCGGATCGTCCTTGCGCACCATGCAGCTGTAGATCTCCCGCGACTGCTCCTCCCCGACCACCACCCAGTGATGCGGATCGCGCGCCTTGGCCCGTTCGCCGTAGAGCAACGCGTCGTCCATGTAGAACGCCACCGCCCGCCCCGACTCGAGCATCTGGAATGCCTCGCCATGATCCTTGGCGCTGATCACTGACATATCGAGCTTGTGATCGTGGTTGTAGCTCTTCAGATAGCGCTCGTTGGTGGTGCCCGCCGTGGTCACCACGTTCTTGCCACGCAGATCGTCGAAGCGCTGGATGCCACTGTCCCTGGCGGTCAGCAACTGCCCTTTGACGTAAATGAACCCGTAGGAGAACGACACCTGTTTCTGCCGCTCGGCGGTGACTCCGGTGGAGCCGCACTCAAGGTCGACCGTGCCGTTCTGCACCAGTGGAATGCGCGTCTGCGAGGTGACGAGGTTGTACTTCACCTTCAGCTCCGGCCGCGCCAGTTGCTGGCGGATACGTTCGACAACCTTGCCGGCCAGATCCACCGAATAACCCATCGGCTGACCGCTCTGATCGCCCACGTAAGAGAACGGCACCGACGCATCGCGATAACCCAGGGTGATGCTGTTGGCGCTGGCGATTTTGCCAAGAGTGCCGGTCAGCGGCGCCTCATTGGCCTGAGCCTGACTGCCGAGCAGCAGCCCCAAAGTACAGGCAAGCAACGTGATTTTTTGCATTGTTATTCTCCGTTGTGGGCATTGTTGTTTTTGAACGGTGAAGCATCAGTCAATCACGCCGCACGGGGATTGAAGCCGTGCAGATCAATAGAGGTACGTTGCTGGCCAATCAGTTCGCTGAGCAACCGTCCGCTGCCACAGGCCAAAGTAAAACCGAGCGCACCGTGGCCAAGGTTCAGCCACAGATTGCGATACGCCGTGGCACCCAGCAGCGGCACGCCAGTGGGCGTCGCCGGGCGCATACCGGCCCATTCCACGGCGGCCTCATAGTTTCCGGCGTCGGGGAAGGTGTCGCGCGCCTGACGCTTGATCAGCGCCAGCCGCTGAGGATCGACCGCCGGATCGAAACCGACAATGTCGACCATCGCCGCCACCCGCAACTGTTCGCCGATGCGCGCGTAGACGATCTTGCGGTCGTAGTCGGTGATGCTCATGTCCGGTGCCCGATGTTCAGCGCCGATCGGCACCGTCAGGCTGTAGCCCTTGAGCGGATACAGCGGCAGGCGCAGGCCGGGCAACGCCAGCAGTGGGCTGCGATGGCCGGCGGCGATCACCAGTTGTTCAACCGGCAGCACTTCGCTACCCAGTTCGATAGCGCTGACGGCGCCATTGCTGTGGCGAATCCCGGTCACGGCCTGACCAAGGCGAAACTCACAACGCCCGGAGGCGCGCAATCGCGCGGCCAGTTGCAGGCAAAACCCATGGCAGTCGCCCACTTCTTCGTCCGGCGTGTAGATCGCCCCGACAAACGCGGCGTCGGCCAACGCGGGTTCCAGTTGCGCGCATTCGGCAGCGGACAACACCTGCTGTTGCTGCGGGTCGGCCAGGCCCTTGCGCGCATGTTCAAAGCTGCCGGCGTTGCGGAAGGTCACCAGTTTGCCGTTACGACGCCAGTGGAATCCACTCAGGCCGTCATCCTCGCGCCAGTGCTTCAGCGTGCGTTGGCTGAGCAGCGCCAGACGCAACAGATGCGCGGCGTTCTCGCGGTTGACCGAAGTGCGACAGGCGCCGAGGAACGCGGCCATCCAGCGCCACTGCGCCGGATCCAGACGTGGGCGCAGCTTGAGCGGTGAGTCGCCGCGCAGCATCCAGCCCAGCGCCTGCAACGGCACCCCGGCATCGGCCAGCGGTGCGACATAGCGATAGGACAACTGGCCGCCGTTGGCGAAACTGGTTTCGACGCCGAGCGCATCCCGCGCTTCGATCACCGTCACCTCAAAACCGTCGCGCACCAGCGCATACGCCGTTGCCAGACCGATCACCCCACCACCGATGACGCATACACGCTGAGCCATGTCTGTCCCTGAAACCGTTGTGAAGACGGGGCCGAGGTTAGGGCCAGGTGACAGCCGGCGAACAATGAATAAAGATGTTCGCCCCATAAACAAAGGTTATGGACTCGTCATGCGCTTACGTCACATCGAGATTTTCCAGGCCATCCGCCAGACCGGTTCGATCAGCGCGGCCGCGCAGTTGCTGCACGTCTCGCAACCGGCAGTGACCAAGGTCTTGCAACACGCCGAGCAGCAATTGGGCTTCCCGTTGTTTTTGCGCGTACGCGGCAAGTTGCAGGCGACCCCGGAAGCGCTGGAGCTGGAACGCGAGGTCGACAAGGTCACGGAGAGCTTGCAAGGCGTGCGCCGTCTGGCCCAGAGCCTGCGCCGCGAGCCGGGCCACAGCCTGCGTATCGGCGCGACCCCGGCGCTGGCGCTGTCGTTGCTGCCACCGGCGATTCATGAGTGGACGACGCGTTATCCGGACAGCGCCTGCGAGCTGTCCAGCGCCCACAGCCGCGAGTTGATGCAGAACCTGCTGATGCGCGAAGTGGACGTGGCCCTGACCCTGCAACTGCCGGATCACCCGGGGCTGAAAGCGCAGCCATTGGCGGCAGGTGTGCTGGTGGCGTTGGCGCCGAAGGATTTCTGGCCGCTGGCAGACGTCGGCAAACCGCTGCCCTTGATGGCGCTCGCGGGGGCGCCGCTGATTGGCTTGTCCAGTGCCGACCCACTGGCGGCAAGGCTGGACAGCTATCTGGAAGCGGTCGAGCCGCCGCCCCGGGTGAGGATCGCCGTGCAGACCTATTCACTGGCGCGAGCGATGGTCGAGTCCGGTGCCGGGGTCGCGGTGATCGACCCGTTCACGGCGCTGGGTGCCTCGTCGGCGACCACCACTATCCGCCCCCTCGCCCCGCCGCTGCCGATCACCCTTTACGCCGTGACCCGCGCCACCGAACCACCGCCGCATACCCTCAACCATCTGCTGCAAATATTCAGCGATCGCGCGAAAAAGCAACTGGATGAACTGGTACCCCTGTAGGCCTTCGCCTGCTCGCGATGGCGGTGGATCAGCCAAAAACTCTGCCGCCTGACCTGACGCTATCGCGAGCTGGCGAAGGCCTACAGAGGGAGGGTGGTGTGTCTAGAGGACATAAAACAAAATCGCCACAAAGTGCAGCAGACTCCCGGCAATCACGAACAAATGCCAGATCCCATGCGCATGCCGCAACCGGTGATCCAGGGCAAAAAAGATGATCCCCACGGTGTACAACACGCCACCGGACGCCAGCCAGGCAAACCCGGTCGTGCCCAGCGCTGCGATCAGCGGCTTGACCGCCACCAGCACGATCCAGCCCATCACCGCGTAGATCACGATCGACAGGATCCGCGCCTCCGAGCGCGGCTTGATCTCTTGCAGGATGCCGATCAGCGCCAGCCCCCAGACAATCCCGAACAACGTCCAGCCCCACGGCCCGCGCAGGGTCACCAGGCAGAACGGCGTGTAACTGCCGGCGATCAGCAGATAGATCGAAAAGTGATCGACCTTCTTCATGATCGCTTTCTTGCGCCCGCGCACGCTGTGGTACACGGTCGAGGCGCTGTAGAGCACCAGCAAGGTAAACGCGTAGATCGCCACGCTGACAATTTTCCACGGACTGCCGTCGAGGCTGGCAATCACCAGCATCCACACGCCGCCGATAAACGCTGCCACTGCCCCGACCAGATGCGTCCAGGCGTTGAGTTTTTCTCCGTGATACATGTGTCGCTCACCTCAATATTCGTTACCGCAGCGCGCAAGGCTCGGGCCTTGAGCGTAAAAGCGCAATGTTTCTGTTCAACGCGGACCTGCGCACGCCACGGTAATTGGGCACAATCGGTCGATACCAAAAAGAGTCCGCGCCATGCTGATCGACGAAGAATTGACCCTGAAAAAACTCGAGGTGTTCCTCGCCTTCATGCGCACCGGCAATCTGGCGCGCGCCGCGGCCGAGTTGCAGACCAGCAATGTCAGCGTGCACCGGGCGATTCATTCGCTGGAAAGCGCTCTGCGCTGCCCGCTGTTCAAGCACGAAGGCCGCAACCTGACGCCGCTGGAAAGCGCCTACGTGCTCGAAGAACGGGCGCAGAAGCTGATTCAGGACGTGGTCGAAAGCGTACGCCTGACCCGCGAAGCCGCCGGATTCTCCGCTGAACGCTTCAAGCTCGGATCCCTGTATTCGCTGACGGTGAAAACCGTACCGCAACTGATCATGGGCCTGAAGATCCGTCGCAGCGAGCTCAACATTGACCTGATTCTCGGCTCGAACATCGACCTGCTCTACAAGCTGAAGAACATGGAAGTCGACGCGATCCTGGTGTCGCTGGACGACAGCGTCAGCGACCCGGACTGCGAACAGATCCCGCTGTTCTCCGATGACATTTTCCTCGCCACGCCGGCAGATTCAAGGTTCGCCCAGCGTCAGGAAGTCGATCTGGCCGAGGTCCGCGATGAAACGTTCATCACCCTGACCCAAGGCTTCGCGACCCATCAGGACGGCATCCGGGTGTTCAGGCAGGCGGGGTTCGAACCGAAGGTGGCGATGCAGGTGAATGACATTTTCACGCTGCTGAGCATGGTCAGCTCGGGGGTGGGTTATGCGTTGCTGCCAGGAAGGATTGCGGCGGTGTACGAGAATCGGGTGAAGCTGATTCCGTTGCAGGAGAAGTACCGGTTGCAGCAGCACATTGGCGTGGTGTTCTTGAAGGCCAAGGAGCGGGATCCGAATTTGCTGGCGTTGTTGGCGGAGTGCCGGATGTATGCCAATCGGCAGTTGGCGGATTAACAGCAGATCAAGAGCTTACCCCCTCACCCCAGCCCTCTCCCCCAAGGGGGCGAGGG
>NZ_NQYG01000044.1:35997-46005 GCF_002878485.1 Pseudomonas sp. AD21 | reverse complement strand
GGGGGGACATGGGATGTTGGGGCTGATCTGAAAATTGTTGTGTAGCTGGTGGCCCTTTCGCGAGCAAGCCCGCTCCCACCTTTGGAATGCGTTCCCCTGTGGGAGCGGGCTTGCTCGCGAAGGCGTCCTTTCAGCCAGCGCTAACCTCGCTGGTGTCCTTGATCAAGTGTGCCGCCAACGTACGCAACGGCCCCAGCTGCCGGCAGATCAGCGCCAGTTGTGTCTGCACCAGACGCTGTCCCTCATCGATCTCGTCGGCCATCTGCTCCAGCTCATTGGCCAGTGCTTCCTCTTCGTCGCTCTGAATCGCTATCGGCTGCTTGTTCGCCAGGCCTTGGGCGATTTCGTCGATGCTCGCGGCCAGTTTCACCCCGGCGCCGTCGATCAGCTGTTCACGAACCTCCGCGGGTAGCTGCGTCTCGCGGTGCGCGCCCAGCCCGGACAGGTAACTGAGCAGGGTGTGCGAGAGCACCAGGAAGCGGAAACCGACATCCGCTTCCTTACGGAAATGCCCCGGCTCCATCAGCATGTTCGCCAGCGTGGTCGACAGGGCTGCGTCGGCGTTGTGCGCGTTGCGCCGGGCCAGGCGATAGGCGAGGTCGTCGCTCTTGCCGGCGGCGTATTGCTGCATGATCTGACGCAGGTAGATGCTGTTGCAGGTCAGGGTGCTGGCCAGCACCTTGTTCAGGCGCCGCCCCTGCCAGTCCGGCAGGAACAGGAACACCGTAAGGCCGGCGATCAGGCTGCCGAGCAAGGTATCGAACAGGCGCGGCAGGAACAGCCCGTAGCCATCGCCGATCTGGTTGAAGCAGAACAGCACCATGATCGTGATCGCCGCCGTCGCCACGGTGTAACGCGTGGTGCGGTTGGTAAAGAACACCACCCCGGCAGCGATCGCGAAGCACGACTGCACCAGCGGGCTGGGGAACAGATCGAACAGCGCCCACGCCACGGTCAGACCGATGGCCGTGCCGAGAATCCGCTGACCGAGTTTGCGCCGGGTTGCGCCGTAGTTCGGCTGGCAGACGAACAGCGTGGTGAGGATGATCCAGTAACCTTGCGAGGGGTGAATCAGATGCACCATGCCGTAGCCGATACTCAACGCCAACGGCAGGCGCAGGGCGTGGCGGAACAGCAGAGACGTCGGCGTCAGTTGGGTGCGCAGGCGAATCCACACGTCTTTGAGGTTGCGCGGCGAGCGGTCGAGCAGGCTGCTGTCGGTGGCGTCCGCCAGGGCATCCGGGTTGCTCGCATCGCTGAGCAAGCGGTCGAGGGTGCCGAGGTTGGCTGCCAGTGCGCGCAGCGAACGCAGGAGGCCGCGCCACGCCGGGTTGCTCTGGATGCGCAGGTGTTCGAGGGAGGCGTCGAGGTCGCTCAATGCTTCGGCAAAACTGGCGTCGTAAATGAACGGCTGGCGCATCTGGATCGATTCGGCCAGCGCCCGGCAGGCCTTGCCTTGTTGACGCAGCAAGCGCTGGCAGCGAAACAGCACGTCGCTGTGAAAGAACGCGTCGGCCAGTGCGTTGTATGGATAGTGTGAAGAGCTGGCGCGTTCGTGGATGTCCTGAGCGAGGAAGTACAGCTTCAGATAACGGCTGACTTTCGAACCCGGGCGCCCGTTGCCGACCCGGTGCAGAATGATTTCCTTGGCACTGTTCAGCGCCGCCACTACCCGACCGTTCTGCTGTGCCAGTTCCAGCCGCCGCGCTTCGACATCCAGTTGGCGGATCGGCTCGAACAGCGAGGCTTTGAGTTTCAGGTAGAAGCCCAGTTCGCGGAACAGTCGCGCCAGACTTTGTTGCACCGGCTGGTTGGAAAACATCGCCTGCCACAGCACTGACAGCAAGCCGTACCACGCGGCACCGGCCACCAGCAGCATCGGTTCGTGCCAGAAATCGGTGACCGCGCCGCCGCGCTGATCAACGCCGATCATGGTGTACACCGACAGAATCAACGTCGCCGAAGCAATCGCGCCGTAACGCTCGCCGAGTGCGCCGAGCATGGTCAGACCGAAGCTGGCCAAGGCCAGGGCGATGGCAAACACGATGGGGTAGGGAAACAGCAGTTCCACCGACAGTGCGGCGATACTGAAACACACCAGTGTTACCGCCAGTGCGTTAAGGCGGCCCTGCCAACTGTCGTCGGTCTCGGCCAGGGCGCTGGCGATAATGCCCAGGAACAACGGGATCAGCAGGCCCATTTCATCCTGATACCAACACAGCGCCATGCTGCCGGTCAGGGCGATGAACACCCGTACGCTGTAGCTGAATTTATCCAGCGCCCACAGGCGCCGCAAAGACTGACGAAACGAGGTCGAGGACATGAAGTGCGAAGGCCTTCCGAGGCGATGCCGCTAAATTGAGCCAGTAATGACGCCGACGCAATGGCGCCGATCACATCTGACAGCAAAAAGTGTTCCTTACTGCATCACGCTTAACAACTGTGGGAGGGGGCTTGCTCCCGAAAGCGGGGTGTCATTCAACATTAATGTCGACTGATCCACCGCATTCGCGAGCAAGCCCGCTCCCACAGTTTTGATTTGTGTTGGATCAGATGTACTGCGCGGCCGCGTAACCGGAGGCCCAGGCCCACTGGAAGTTGAAGCCGCCCAGATGCCCGGTGACGTCGAGCACTTCGCCGACAAAATACAGCCCCGGGCTTTTCAGCGATTCCATGGTCTTGGACGACACTTCGCGGGTATCGACGCCACCGAGGGTGACTTCGGCAGTGCGGTAACCTTCAGTCCCCGCCGGCACGACTTTCCAGCTGCCCAGCTTGTCGGCGATCTGCGCCAGTTCGGCATGGGTGTACTGCTTCATCGGTTTGGAGACGAACCAGTTGTCCGCCAGCAGGTTGGCCATCTTCTTGGTAAAGATCTCGCCGAGCAGGGTTTTCAGTTCGCTGTTCGGGCGTTCGGCCACTTGCTGTTGCAGCCATGCGGTTGTGTCGTGGTCTGGCAGCAGGTTGATCTCCACGGTGTCGCCCGGTTCCCAGAACGACGAGATCTGCAGAATCGCCGGGCCGCTGAGGCCCCGGTGAGTGAACAGAATGTTCTCGCGAAAGCTCTGGTCGTTGCAGCTGACCAGGCAATCCACCGACGTCCCGGACAGCTCGGTGCACAGTTCCTTGAGCTGATCGGTGATGGTGAACGGCACCAGGCCCGCGCGGGTCGGCAGCAATTCATGGCCGAACTGCCTGGCCACCTGATAGCCGAAACCGGTGGCGCCCAGTGTCGGGATCGACAGCCCGCCAGTGGCGATCACCAACGACTGGCACTGGAGTTGGCCGAGGGTGGTGTCGAGCAGGTAACCGTTTTCGACCTTTTCGATGGTCTGGATCGAGGTGTCCAGGTGCAGCTCGACGCCGACCTGATCGCACTCCTCGAGCAGCATGCCGAGGATGTCGCTGGATTTGTTATCGCAGAACAACTGGCCGAGTTTTTTCTCGTGGTACGGCACGCCGTGCTTGCCGACCATGCCGATGAAGTCCCATTGGGTGTAGCGCGCCAGTGCGGATTTGCAGAAATGCGGGTTGTGCGAGAGGAAATTGCCCGGCTCGGTGTACATGTTGGTGAAATTGCAGCGGCCACCACCGGACATCAGGATTTTCTTGCCGGCCTTGTTTGCATGATCGAGCAGCAACACTTCACGCCCACGCCCGGCGGCGGTCAGTGCACACATCAACCCTGCGGCGCCAGCGCCAATGATCACGACTTCGGTAGAGCGCAAAACGGTGTCCTCACAAAGAATTCAAAATTCACCGAAGACCAATGTGGGAGCGGGCTTGCTCGCGAAAGCGGTATGTCAGTCAACATTGATGTTGTCTGACACCCCCTCTTCGCGAGCAAGCCCGCTCCCACATTTGATCTCTGTCGGGCAGCAGATCAGTTACAAAACACGCACGCGCAGCGAACGACCCTTGATCTTGCCGTTGTTCAAACGCTGCAGCGCCTGCATGACCACGGTGCGTTCAACCGCCACATACGACTGGAAGTCGAAGATCGCGATCTTGCCGACCTGGGCGCCCGGGATGCCGGCATCGCCAGTCAGTGCGCCGAGGATGTCGCCCGGACGCACTTTGTCCTTGCGCCCGCCGGCGATGCACAGCGTGCTCATCGGTGGCTGCAGCGGGGCGCCGCCCTGGGACTTGAGGTTGTCCACCTGATCCCAGTTCAGCGGGGCTTTCTGCAGCTGCTCGATGGCTTGCGCGCGATGGGCTTCGGACGGTGCGACGAGGCTGACCGCGATGCCTTTCTCGCCGGCGCGACCGGTACGGCCAACGCGGTGAATGTGGATTTCCGAATCGCGGGCCAGCTCGACGTTGATCACCATGTCCAGCGCATCGATGTCCAGGCCACGGGCGGCGACGTCGGTGGCGACCAGCACCGAAGTACTGCGGTTGGCGAACATCGCCAGCACCTGATCGCGGTCACGCTGTTCCAGATCGCCATGCAGGCCGACGGCGGAAATGCCTTTGGAGGTCAGGTGATCGACGGTTTCCTGCACCTGCTGCTTGGTGAAGCAGAAGGCGACGCAGGAAGCCGGGCGGAAGTGGTGCAGGACTTTGGTCACTGCGCTCATGCGTTCTTCCGGGGAAATTTCGTAGAAGCGCTGTTCGATCTGCGTGTCGTCGTGGAACGCTTCGGCTTTCACCGTTTGCGGGTCACGCATGAATTTCGACGCCAGCTGCTTGATGCCCACCGGGTAAGTGGCAGAGAACAACAGAGTCTGACGACGCTCCGGGGTCTTGACGATGATGTCTTCGATGGCGTCGTAGAAACCCATGTCGAGCATGCGGTCGGCTTCGTCGAGGATCAGCGTGTTCAGGCCGTCGAGCACCAGCGAACCCTTGCGCAGGTGTTGCTGAATGCGCCCCGGGGTGCCGACGATGATGTGCGCGCCGTGCTCCAGCGAAGCGATCTGTGGGCCGAACGACACGCCGCCGCACAGGGTCAGGACCTTGATGTTGTCTTCGGCACGGGCCAGGCGACGGATTTCCTTGGCGACCTGGTCGGCCAGCTCACGGGTCGGGCAGATCACCAGCGCCTGGCAACCGAAGTAGCGCGGGTTGATCGGGTTCAGCAGGCCGATGCCGAACGCGGCGGTCTTGCCACTGCCGGTCTTGGCCTGGGCGATCAGGTCCATCCCCTTGAGGATCACCGGCAAGCTCTGCGCCTGGATCGGCGTCATCTGGGCATAACCGAGGGATTCGAGGTTAGCCAGCATGGCGGCGGACAGCGGCAGAGTATTAAAAGCGGTGGCGATGGTGGTCACGGGACTGGCCTGCAAAACAAAATGTCGCGCAGTGTAGCAGCCCCGTGCCACTTTCCTCGAAAGTTCTGGACGAACAGCGACTAAAACCAGAAGTGAAGGACTCACCTGTGGCGAGGGGATTTATCCCCTCACCACAAACGCCCCTTACCACAGAGCCATTCTGCAAAAGTTGTAATTAATGTTCGATGTGTTCTTCCGGGCGTTTCGCGCGGCGACCGTCCTCATTCGACAGTTGCGAGAAAATCGTCGCGGCGAGCATCGCCATGATCCCGACGGTGACGAACGTCAGTTGGAACGCGCCCAGCACGGTTTCCACGCCATCATTGCCGATTTCCGCGGTAAAGCCGCCGAGCAACGCACCGGCGCAGGCCACCCCCAGGCTCAACGACAACTGCGCCACCACCGACAGCAGGCTGTTGCCGCTGCTGGCGCTGGCGTCGTCGAGGTCGATCAGGGTCACGGTGTTCATCGCGGTGAATTGCAGCGAATTGATCGCCCCCAGAATCGCCAGCAGGCACAGCAGCAACCAGTACGGCGTCTGCTCGCTGACCAGGCCCATGCTTGCCAGCATGATCCCCAGCGCGAGGGTATTGCCGGTGAGCACGATGCGGTAGCCGAGGCGCTCGATCAGCGGGCGTGCCATCCACTTGGCAAACATCGCCGCAGCGGCCAGCGGCAGCATGCTCATCCCCGCCTGGGACGGCGAATATCCTAGCGCCACTTGCAGCAGCAATGGCACCAGAAACGGCAGTGCACCACTGCCCAGACGGGCGAACAGGTTGCCGAGAATGCCGACGGCAAAGGTGCGGGTCTTGAACAGCGACGGGGCGAACAGCGGATTTTCGACGTGCCCGGCGCGCAGCCAGTACGCCGCCAGACAGGCCAGGCCGCCGAACAGCAGCAACATCACCCGCAGGTGCGGCAGGTGCAGTTCGCCAAGGCCTTCCATGGCGATGGTGATCAGGATCATCGCCGCGCCAAACAACAGGAAGCCGAGGCTGTCGAAGCGCGTGCGCTCAGTGCCGCGCAGGTCGGGGATGAACTTCCACACCGCGTAGCAGCCGAGGACGCCCACTGGCAGGTTGATCAGGAAGATCCAGTGCCATGTCAGGTATTGCACCATCCAGCCGCCCATGGTCGGACCGATCAACGGGCCGAGCAGGCCGGGGATGGTGATGAAACCCATGATCCGCACCAGCTCCGATCGCGGGTAGGCGCGCAGCACCACCAGGCGTCCGACCGGTAGCATCAGCGCACCGCCCAGGCCCTGAATCACCCGCGCGCCGACCAGCATGCTCAGGGTGCTGGACAAGGCGCAGAGCAGTGAGCCGAAACTGAACAGCAGGATCGCGCCGAAGAAGATCTTCTTGGTCCCGAAGCGGTCGGCGATCCAGCCCGAGGCCGGAATCAGCAACGCCACGGTGAGCATGTAGGCGATGACCACGCCTTGCATGCGCAACGGGTCTTCGGCCAGATCCCGGGCCATGGCCGGCAGGGCGGTGTTGAGGATGGTCCCGTCGAGGGATTGCATGAAGAAAGCGATGGCGACGACCCACGGCAACCAGCGGGCGGTGATGGCGTCGAGAGGCGGGCGGTTGGGCATGGAACCTCTTGTGGTTGGGGTTAATGCACAGGCTTTTGGTGGGAGCGGGCTTGCTCGCGAATGCGGTGAATCAGTCGATGTCGTTGGTGACTGACACGACGCCTTCGCGAGCAAGCCCGCTCCCACAGTAGATCTCCAGTGTTCTGGAGATCCTGGTCTTACAGGGTCAAGGTCAAACGGCTCACCAGTGCGCCCGGCAGCAAGGCCGACGAGGTATTGCGCTGGCTGTACGTGCTCGCCGACAACAGCAACTCGCGCTCGGCGGTCAGTGCTTCCAGCTGCGAACCCAGCAGGCTGTAGGCGCTGTCGTCGAAACGCATGGTGCTGACCGGCGCCTGAATCTCGCCATTTTCGACCCAGAACGTGGCAAACCGGGTCATGCCGGTCAGGCGCGCGGCCGGTTGATCGGAAAAGTTCAGGTACCACAGGTTGCTGATGTACAAGCCTGTGCCCAGTTGCTTGAGAATCTCGGCCTGTGACAGATTCCCGGCCGCCATGCTCAGTGCGCTCGGCGATTCGCCACCGCTGGCGCCGTTGGCGCTCAGGCCGTATTCGGCGGCACTGCGCGAACCGACCAGTTGATCGCCTGCCTTGCCTTCGATGACCAGGCGCAGATCGCTGCGCGGATACCCTTCGCCGGAAAACGCCGGGCTCAATGAGCCGCTGACTTTTTCATCCAGCGACACCAGCGGACTGAACGCCTGATCACCGACATACAGCTTTTGCAGCGGGCTGCTCTTGCTGGCGATCGACTGCGCGGAGAATCCGCCCCAGCTCAGCATGCCCATGATTTCTTCCAGCGCGGCCGGGGCCAGATACGCCCGGTATTGCCCCGGCGCCAGGGTGCGCAGCGGTCGACCGAGAAACGCCAGTTGCTCGCGCGCCTGCTGGAAGCGGCGGGCGAAGCCTGCGCTGCTCCATTCGTGCCCGGCGTAGCTGGCTTTCACCGCTTCGCCGTTTTCGTGGAACAGGCTGAAGTCGAAGTTGAAGCTGTTGGCCTGATGCCAGCCAAACGCCCCCGAGGAGCTGGCGAAACCACGGCTGATGGGGCCTGCGGCATAGAAGCCGACCAGATCCAGACCTTCAGCGGCGGCGCAGATCTCTTCAACCACCTGTTCGGTGTCCGGCAGTGGATGTTCCTGCACGTTGTTGCTCTGCCAGCCGTTATGGTTGAGCAGCAGGTACGGATCCTGCGGCAACAGCGGCAGGGTTTCGCGCAGCTGTTGCAGGCCTTCGGCGAGGCGTTGCAGATCGGCTTCCTGATCACCGGACAGGGTGATGTGCAGGTCGGCGTGGCGGCCGTCGTTGATCAGTTTCAGCCCGACATCGGCCTGCTGCACCTGACCGGCCTGACGCACCTTGGCGTGGTTGAAGCGCACGAACGCCGAGGATTCGGCGGCATAGCTGAGGGTGAATTGTTCCGGCTCGCGCACACTGTCGCGCAGCCAATTGACCATGACCTTGAAGGCGTCGGACTGACTCTTCGAAATGCTCATCAGGCGTCTCCCCCAAACACATCAACGTTGCTGAATACGCAGGCCGGCGAAGCGTGGCCGACGCGGATCACCTGGTTCGGCTCGCCCTTGCCGCAGTTTGGCGTGCCCAGCACCATACGGGTGCCGGCATCGCCGACCGCGCGCAGACTCTTCCAGAAGTGCGCGGATATACCCCGGTAGTTCGGATTTTTCACCACACCTTTAAGTTCACCGTTCTCGATCAACTGACCCCACTCGCAACCGAACTGGAATTTGTTGCGCGCATCGTCAATCGACCACGAGCGGTTGGTGCTCATCAGAATGCCATGCTCGATGCCGCTGATCAGTTGCGTCAGTGACTGATCGCCCGGCTCGATGTTGAGGTTGGCCATGCGGTCGATCGGCGGCCGGTTCCAGCCACAGGCGCGGCTGTTGGCAACACCGTCGAGACCTGCGCGGAACTGCGACAGCGCGCCGCCCAATGGCCGCAGCAGCAAGCCTTCGCGAATCAGGAACTGCTTGCTGGCTTTTGTACCGTCGTCATCGTGGCCGTAACTCGCCAGCTCTTCGGGAACGTCCGGATCGAAGGTCACGTTGAGCAGCTTCGAGCCGTATTGCAGGCTGCCGAAGTCGCTGGTTTTGACGAAACTGGTGCCGGCGTAGTTGCGCTCGTCACCGAGGATGCGGTCGAGCTCCAGCGGGTGCCCGATGGACTCGTGGATCTGCAGCATCATCTGGTCAGGCATCAGCAACAGGTCGCGCGGACCTTGCGGGGTGTTCGGCGCGAGCAGCAGTTGCAAGGCCTGATCGGCCACTTTCGGGCCGGCGCCAACCAGGCCGCAACGGCTGATCACGTCCGCGCCACCCTGCTGGCCGAAGTTCTCGCGGCCGAGGCTGCGGGTCTGGCTGTCGTTGCCGTCGTAGGCAGTGACGTCGAGGCCCGGGTAGACGAAGCGCTGGGCCTGGCGCAATTCGGCGCCGGCGCTGCTCAGGTAGATCTGCTCGACGTGGGTGATGCCGATGCTCGCTTCCCAATT
Organism: Pseudomonas sp. AD21; assembly: GCF_002878485.1. Taxonomy (NCBI): domain Bacteria; kingdom Pseudomonadati; phylum Pseudomonadota; class Gammaproteobacteria; order Pseudomonadales; family Pseudomonadaceae; genus Pseudomonas; species Pseudomonas sp. AD21. The sequence goes on along the minus strand of NZ_NQYG01000044.1, from coordinate 36,617 downwards.
CACCAGGCGCTCATCCTTTGGCACCGAGGCAGACTCTGCGCCGAGCAACTCGAAGCATTCGCTCAGGGACGGGAAGGGTTGCGCAAAATTGGGCGAAAAGTAATCAGCGCGGTCGCTCGACACCGGCTGATCACGCAGGTCGAGCAAGGCGTGCGGTTTGAGCCGCCGGGCCTGCTGTTCGGCGCGTTCAAGGGCGGTTTGCAGGCCTTGTTGCGACAGGTCGTTGGTCGCGGCGTAAGCCTCGACACCGTTGACGCGCACGGTAAGCATCGCGCCTTCGTCACGGCTCAGGCTCGGCGGCTCGGCGACGTTTTTACGCACCGACAGGTACTGGCCGGACTCGCGCACATACCGTAGGGAAAAAAACTCGGCGCCCGTGCGCAAGGCGGCGAAGCGCTGCTTGAGCTGGGGGTGGAAATCGAACATTCGGGAACCTCCTTGTTATGGAGTTGCGAGGGTGAAGCGATTCGGCGGGGAGGGGTGAAACGATTGCGCGAGGACTAGAGTAGGCCTGCGTGGGGGTAGGATCAAGTGAAGAGGGGGTGTAGGAGGATTTACTGTGCAAGGCAGGAGATCGTTCCCACGCTCTGCGTGGGAACGCCGCCATGGACGCTCTGCGT
>NZ_NQYG01000044.1:0-35984 GCF_002878485.1 Pseudomonas sp. AD21 | reverse complement strand
GGCGGAGCGTCACGGGATGCATTCCCACGCAGAGCGTGGGAACGATCAGGTGGAGGTATTACGTCTTACTGAGCAGCCGGGGTGATATCACGCATCGGCTTGCCCTTCACCGGCGCACCGCCAGCGACGTAGTAGGCAGCGTTGCTACGCGGCAGTGGCTTGCGGCCACGGATCTTGTCGGCGATTTTCTCGGCGATCATGATCGTCGGCGCGTTGAGGTTGCCGGTGGTGATGATCGGCATGATCGAGGCATCGACCACACGCAGGCTCTGCATGCCGTGGACGCGACCTTCGCCATCCACTACAGCCATCTCGTCGGTGCCCATTTTGCACGAGCAGGACGGGTGGAACGCAGTTTCGGCGTGCTCGCGGATGAACGTGTCCAGCTGCTCATCGGTTTGCACGTCGATGCCCGGGCTGATTTCGCGGCCACGGAAGGCGTCCAGTGCCGGCTGTTGCATGATTTCGCGGGTCAGGCGGATGCCGTCACGGAATTCCTGCCAGTCCTGCTCGGTGGCCATGTAGTTGAACAGGATGCTCGGGTGCTGGCGCGGGTCTTTCGACTTGGCCTGGATGCGACCACGGCTTGGCGAACGCATGGAACCCATGTGCGCCTGGAACCCGTGCTCTTTCACACCGTTGCTGCCGTTGTAGTTAATCGCCACCGGCAGGAAGTGGTACTGGATGTTCGGCCATTCGAACTCTTCACGCGTACGGATGAAACCGCCGGCTTCGAACTGGTTGCTGGCGCCGATACCGGTGCCGTTGAACAGCCATTCGGCACCGATGGCCGGCTGGTTGTACCAGAGCAGCGACGGGTACAGCGAAACCGGCTGAGTGCAAGCGTATTGCAGGTACAGCTCAAGGTGATCCTGCAGGTTTTCACCAACGCCCGGCAGGTCGTGAACGACCGGGATGTCGAGGCTTTCCAGCAGTTTCGCCGGGCCTACGCCGGAGCGCTGCAGAATCTGCGGCGAAGCGATGGCGCCGGAGCACAGCAGGACTTCTTTGCGCGCTTTGACTTCAACACGCTCTTCAGCCGAGCCGACCAGGTAACGCACGCCAACCGCACGCTTGCCTTCGAACAGGATCTTGTCGGTCAGGGCGTGGGTGACGATGGTCAGGGTCGAACGCTTTTTGGCAGTGTCGAGGTAGCCACGGGCGGTGGAAGCACGACGGCCGTTCGGCGTCACGGTGCGGTCCATCGGGCCGAAACCTTCCTGCTGGTAGCCGTTCAAGTCTTCGGTGCGCGGGTAACCTGCCTGCACGCCGGCTTCAACCATGGCGTGGAACAGCGGGTTGTTGCCAGCCTTCGGCGTGGTCACGCTGACCGGGCCTTCGCCACCGTGGTAGTCGTTCGGGCCGATGTCGCGGGTTTCCGCTTTACGGAAGTACGGCAGGCAGTCCAGGTACGACCAGTCTTCCAGACCAGGCAGTTTTGCCCAGCCGTCGTAGTCCATCGCGTTGCCACGGATGTAGCACATGCCGTTGATCAACGAAGAACCGCCGAGGCCTTTGCCGCGACCGCATTCCATCCGGCGACCGTCCATGTGCGGCTCCGGATCGGTTTCGTACGCCCAGTTGTAGCGACGACCCTGCAGCGGGAATGCCAGTGCAGCCGGCATTTGCGTGCGGAAGTCGAAACGGTAGTCCGGGCCGCCGGCTTCGAGCAGCAGAACGGTGACGCCTTCGTCTTCAGTCAGACGGGTCGCCAGGGTGTTACCGGCCGAGCCGGCACCGATGATGATGTAATCGAATTCTTGGGACATTGAATGCACCCTCTTTGAAGTTGGTCAGGTCAAGATCGCCGGGACGCTGCAAAGCCTAAGCAGAGGAGGAAACTCCCTGTGGAGAAGATCCTCTGTGGTGAGGGGATTTATCCCCGACCGGCTGCGCAGCAGTCGTAAAGTCAGCGACTGGGTTCTGTCTGGAGAATTGCAGTTTCTGGAGGGGCTGCTTTGCAGCCATCGGGGATAAATCCCCTCGCCACAAAGACCCCGTCCAGACTCTGGGTCAGATCAGAACACCGAGACGTAATCGCCCAGCTCGACCTGTACCGATTTGATGCGGGTGAAGTTGTTCAGCGAGCTGATGCCGTTCTCACGGCCAACACCCGACTGCTTGTAACCGCCGACCGGCATTTTGGCGTCGGACTCGCCCCAGGCGTTGATCCAGCAGATACCGGCTTCCAGTTGATGAATCACGCGGTGGGCGCGGTTCAGGTCTTTGGTGACGATACCGGCGGCCAGGCCGAAGTCGGTGTCGTTGGCGCGGCGGATCACTTCCTCTTCGGTCTCGTAGGAGAGGATCGCCATCACCGGGCCAAAGATTTCTTCACGGACGATGGTCATGTCGTCGGTGCAATCGGTGAACACGGTCGGAGCAACGAATGCGCCTTTGGCGAATTCGCCGTCGGTCAGACGCTCGCCGCCGCATAGCACGCGGGCACCTTCTTCTTTACCCTTGGCGATGTAGCCCAGCACGCTTTCCATGTGCGGGAAGCTGACCAGCGGGCCGAAGTTGGTGTTTTCGTCTTCCGGGTTGCCGATGCGGATGCGCGCTACGCGCTCAACGATCTTGGCTTCGAAAGCGGCTTTCAAGTGGCTCGGTACGAACACGCGGGTGCCGTTGGTGCAGACCTGACCGGAGCTGTAGAAGTTGGCCATCATTGCGGTGTCGGCGGCGCGATCCAGATCGGCGTCGTCGCAGATGATCAGCGGGGACTTGCCGCCCAGTTCCATGGTCACGTCTTTGAGCGACGAAGCCGAAGCACTGGCCATGACCTTCTTGCCGGTGTCGGTGCCGCCGGTGAAGGAGATTTTTTCGATGCGCGGGTGCTCGGTCAGCCAGGTGCCGACTTCACGGCCGCTGCCGGTCAGAACGTTGAACACGCCGTTTGGCAGGCCGGCTTCGGTGTAGATCTCGGCCAGTTTCAGGGTGGTCAGCGAGGTGACTTCGCTTGGTTTGAAGATCATCGCGTTACCGGCGGCCAGGGCTGGCGCGGATTTCCACAGCGCGATCTGGATCGGGTAGTTCCACGCGCCGATACCGGCAACCACGCCCAGCGGCTCGCGACGGGTGTAGACGAAAGCGGTGTCACGCAGCGGGATCTGCTCGCCTTCGATCGCTGGCACCAGGCCTGCGTAGTATTCCAGTACGTCGGCGCCGGTAACGATGTCGACGTATTTGGTTTCGGAGAAGGCTTTACCGGTGTCCAGGGTTTCCAGCGCGGCCAGTTCATCGTTGCGCTCGCGCAGGATGTCGACGGCGCGACGCAGGATGCGCGAACGCTCCATGGCGGTCATCGCGGCCCAGATTTTCTGGCCCTTTTCAGCGCTGACCACGGCACGCTCGACGTCTTCCTTGGTCGCACGTTGCACTTTGGCGAGGACTTCACCGTTCGCCGGGTTGATGGCTTCGAAAGTGGCATCGCTGCCAGCGTCGGAGTACGCGCCATCGATGTAGAGTTTTTGCAGTTCGAAACGGGCCATAGTGTCCTCGCAAGTGCATTAGTGGTTGGCGTTGACCACCGCGGTGGTGCTGCGGTGGCGGTTCAGGGGCCGAGCGTTTTCTGTGTGCTCTAGCTCACCTGCTTGGCCAATTGGAAATCCATGTATTCGTAAGCGATCTGTTGCGCCTGCGCGGTGTCGAAAGCGTCTCCCGACAGCGCGCCGCGCAACCACAAGCCGTCAATCAACGCTGCCAGTCCACGCGCTGCGCTGCGCGCATCTTCGAGCGGCAACACACGGCGGAACTCGCAGCACAGGTTGGAATACAGACGGTGATCGTTGATCCGCTGCAACCTGTGCAAAGACGGCTGGTGCATGCTGGTGGCCCAGAAGGCCAGCCAGGTTTTCATTGCCGGGCCATTGACCTGGCTGGCGTCGAAGTTGCCTTCGATGATCACCTGCAGATGCGCCCGTGGGCTGCTGTCTGCCAGCGCCTGACGGCGCGCGGTGACGTTCTCGCTGAGGACGTTCATCAGATACCGCATCGTGGCGGCGATCAGGCCGTTCTTGTCCTGAAAGTAATGACTGATGATGCCATTCGAGACACCGGCCAAACGGGCGATCAGCGCAATGCTGGCGTCCCCCATACCGACCTGATCGACCGCTTGCAACGTGGCTTCGATCAGTTGTTGGCGGCGGATGGGTTGCATACCGACCTTGGGCATCTTGCACATCTCCTTAGGCCTTCCGGCAGACGAAAAACGGCTGCTGGATTGAGGGCCAGTCTATTTTGTTTTGATTGAACGTTCAATCAACAAAGAATAAGATCTGCGACAAATCGTCGCTGCTTACAGGTTTTTCCTACGTGTAAATGGCGATAAACCGACATCCGAAAATGCTTGAAACCTGCGTGGGGCATGGCGCGGTTCGCGATTCGATGGACGTGTTGAATGGGCAAGACGCTCAGGGCCAGGTTTCGGATGAACGTCCGGGCCTCGGCCACGAAAGCGATTCGCAGCGCCATTTCGGCAGGTTCGGGCTTTTTCGGGGTGTCTTTATATCACCCGCCGGTCGGCTGCCAACTAACCGAATGGTCGGGTTCCGTGTTGCCTTGTGTTCTTCTCTCGCACTGCCTGGAGCATTTGTGCCATGAGTTCTGCCTCGCTTATAAAGACCCCGCCCGAGAAGGTGACGGTCAACGGTTGGGTGTTCTACACCTCTACCGCGCTGATTCTGTTGTTGACCGCCATTCTGATTATCGCCCCGCAAGAGGCCGGCAGATTGTTGGGTATCGCTCAGGCCTGGTTGTCGCGCAGCTTCGGCTGGTACTACATGGTGGTGATCGCCGCCTACCTGGTATTTGTCGTCGGTCTGGCGTTTTCCTCGTACGGCAAACTCAAACTGGGCAGCAAGGATGACACCCCGGATTTCAGTTACGGCGCCTGGGCGGGGATGCTGTTCTCGTCGGGTATCGGTATTTCGCTGCTGTATTTCGGCGCCTCCGAGCCGCTGGACCACTACTTCAATCCGCCGGAAGGCGCAGCGGCCACCAACATGGCCGCGCGTCAGGCGGTGCAACTGACATTCCTGCATTGGGGCCTGCACGGCTGGGCGATCTACGCACTGGTCGGCTTGGCTGTTGCGTACTTTGCCTACCGTCATAACCAGCCGCTGGCACTGCGCTCGGCGCTGTATCCGCTGGTCGGCGAGCGTTGGGTCAAGGGCGCTGCCGGTCACGCGGTAGACGGCTTCGGCATGTTCGTGACCCTGCTGGGGCTGGTGACCAACCTGGGGATCGGCTCGCTGCAAGTGTCGTCGGGCCTGGAAAATCTGTTCGGCATGGAGCACAGCAACACCAACCTGCTGATCGTGATCATCGTGATGAGCACCGTGGCGACCATCGCTGCCGTGTCCGGCGTGGAAAACGGTATTCGTCGTCTGTCTAACCTGAACATTGTGTTGTTCAGCGGTCTGCTGATTTTCGTCCTGTTGTTTGGCCCGACTTTGCATCTGCTCAACGGCTTCGTGCAGAACATCGGCGACTACCTCAATGGCATCGTGCTGAAAACCTTCGACCTTTATGTGTACGAAGGCGACAACGCCAAGTCCGAGCGCTGGATGGGCCTGTGGACTCTGTTCTACTGGGCGTGGTGGATTTCCTGGGCCCCATTCGTAGGCATGTTCATCGCGCGTATTTCCCGTGGTCGTACCGTGCGTGAACTGGTCGCTGGCGTGCTGCTGATTCCACTGGGCTTCACTCTGGCCTGGCTGTCGATCTTCGGTAACTCGGCGCTGGACCTGGTGGTGAACCATGGCGCGGTGGAACTCGGCAAGACGGCGCTGGAACAGCCGTCGATGGCAATCTATCAATTGCTTGAACACTATCCGGCGTCGAAAGTCGTTATCGGTGTGTCGATCTTTGTTGGTTTCGTGCTGTTCCTGACCCCGGCCGACTCTGGCGCGGTAATGATGGCGAATCTGTCCTGCAAGGGCGGCAACGTTGACGAAGATGCCCCGCACTGGCTGCGAATATTCTGGTCGGTGGTGATCACCCTGGTGACCATCGGTCTGCTGTTCGCCGGTAACTTTGAAGCCATGCAAACCATGGTGGTGCTGGCCGGTCTGCCGTTCTCGGTGGTGTTGGTGTTCTTCATGTTCGGCCTGCACAAGGCGATGCGCCAGGACGTGCAGATCGAACAGGAGCAGGCGCAACTGGCTGAACGCGGTCGTCGTGGCTTCAGCGAACGCCTGACTCAGCTGGATCTGCAACCGAGCCAATCGGTGGTGCAGCGTTTCATGGACAAGCAAGTCAGCCCGGCACTGGAAGATGCGACGGCGCAGATGCGTGCGCAGGGTCTGCAAGTGCAAACGCTGCTGGGTAAATCCAAACGCTGCATGGGCGTGCGCGTCGAGATGGAAGAGGGCAACCCTTTCGTCTACGAAGTGAGCCTGGACGGCTACCTGGCGACCCCGACCGAATCGGCCCAGTCCGATGAGGCGCGCCAGCGTTACTACCGCGCCGAGGTGTATCTGCACAACGGCAGCCAGGACTACGACCTGATGGGCTTCACGCAGGATCAGATCACGCGGGATGTGCTCGATCAGTTTGAAAGCCATCGGCAGCTCCTTGGCCGGGTGTACAGCTAAGACTTGAAGTTCTGCAGTGCAATCAGCCGCACCGCAGAACCATTGTGGCGAGGGGATTTATCCCCGATGGGCTGCGAAGCAGTCCTGCAACCGTCAAACGCGGTTTTCCTGGATTACCGCGTTTGACGACTTGGGGCCACTTCGCGGCCCATCGGGGATAAATCCCCTCGCCACAGATCCTGTATTCACAGCTGAATATCTGCACTAACAAAAACGCCGCGATCCTCTCGCGGCGTTTTTGTGTCTGAGGTTCTTACCCCAGGTTCTTGCCCAGCAACGCGTGATACAGCTCGCTGTCGCCAAGAATCCCCACCACATGGTTGTTGTCGTGCAGCACCAGTTTGTTGCCGGTCTGGTAGCGAATCTGCAGTGCGTCACGCATGCCGATGTTCGAGTCCACCAGTGTTGGCTTGCGCTCCAGTCCTTCCACCGCTTGTCCCGGTGCCCAGTTCTGCAGGTTCAGCACCGAACCGTTCTGCCGTGCACCCTTGATGGTGTTGCCTTCGGCCAGGTCCAGCCAAGAGTCACCACCCGGATCCAGACACACCGAGCCGTTGATGCGTTTGCAGTTGTCCAGCGTGCGCATCAGGCTGCGGCCGCAGAGCACGTTGAGCGGGTTGGTGTGGGCGACGAAGGTGCGCACATAGTCGTCCGCCGGGTTCAGCACGATCTCTTCCGGCACGCTGTACTGGATGATCCGGCCGTCCTTCATGATCGCGATGCGGCTACCCAATTTGAGCGCCTCGTCGAGGTCGTGACTCACAAACACGATGGTCTTGCTCAGCTTGCGTTGCAGCTCCAGCAGTTCATCCTGCAGGCCCTGACGGATCAGCGGGTCGAGTGCCGAGAACGGTTCGTCCATCAGCAGAATGTCGGCGTCCATGGCCAGCGCCCGGGCCAGGCCCACACGCTGTTGCATACCGCCGGAGAGTTCATCGGGCTTCTTGTTGCGCCATTGGGTCAGGCCTACCAGTTCGAGCTTGTCGTCGACCAGCTTGCGGCGTTCCTTTTCCGGTCGGCCCTGCATTTCCAGACCGAAACTGATGTTCTCGCGCACTGTCAGCCACGGCATCAGGGCGAATTTCTGGAACACCATGGCGATGCGTTTGGTGCGCATCATCTTCAGTTCGGCCGGGGTGCAAGAGGCGATGTCGATTTGCTTGCCTTCATGCTCGACGAACAGCTTGCCGCGACTCACGGTGTTGAGGCCGTTGATGCAGCGCAGCAGGCTCGATTTGCCGGAACCGGAGAGGCCCATCAGCACGCAGATCTCGCCCTTGTTGATGTCCAGGGTGGCTTTTTCCACGCCGACGATCTGCCCGGTCTTTTTCAGGATCTCGTTACGGGTCATGCCCTGATCCAGCAGCTTTAGCGCCTCGCGTGGATCCTTGGAGAAGATTACGTCAACGTCTTCGAAGCGAATTATGCTCATGCGTCACCCCCTGCTTTGGCGTCGGGTTGTTTGCAGATACGGTCGAGCATGATCGCCAGCAGTACGATCGCCAGGCCCGCTTCGAAGCCAAGGGCGATATCAGCAGTGTTCAGTGCGTTGACCACCGGTTTGCCGAGTCCGTCGGCGCCCACCAGTGCCGCGATCACCACCATCGACAGCGACAGCATGATGCACTGGGTGATGCCGGCAGCGATGCTCGGCATGGCGTGAGGCAGTTCGATCCGTGAGAGCAATTGGCGACGCGAGCAGCCGAAGGCCTTGCCGGCGTCCATCAGTTCTTGCGGGACATCGCGGATGCCCAGGTAGGTCAGGCGGATCGGCGCAGCGATGGCGAACACCACCGTGGAGATCAGGCCTGGCACCACACCCAGCCCGAAGAGGGTCAGGGTAGGAATGAGGTAAACGAAGGTCGGTACGGTCTGCATCAGATCGAGTACCGGACGCATTACAGTGTAGAACATCGGCTTTTGCGCGGCGACGATGCCCAACGGCACGCCGATGACCACGCAGACCAAGGTCGCGAACATGACCTGGGCGAGGGTTTCCATGGTCTCCTGCCAGTACCCCAGGTTGAGGATCAGCAGGAACGAGGCGATGACGAACACCGTCAGCCCCCATTTGCGTTGAATGAAGTGGGCCAGCAGGGCGATGAGGCCGATCAGCACCAGCGGGTTGAACCAGGTTAGCGCAAACGTCACGCCGTGGATCATCGTTTCCAGTGTCACGGCGATCGCGTCGAAGGTGCTGGCGCCGTGTTGCGTCAACCATTCAACGAAGCCCGCGATGTACTGGCCTAAAGGGATTTTCTGATCAATCAGCATGGTAGTGAACGTCCGCATGCAAGGAATAAACAGCCCGGGCGAGCGAACTCGCCCGGCGTAAGGCAATTACTGTGCGAGCTTGGCTTTCACGGCCTCCAGGCCTGGTTTACCGTCAATGGTGGTCACGCCAGCGAGCCAGGTATCAAGCACCTGTGGATTCTTTTTCAGCCAGGCCTTGGCAGCCGCTTCAGGCTTCATCTTGTCGTCCAGGATGTTGCCCATCAGGGTGCTTTCCATGTCGACGGTGAACTCCAGGTTCTTCAGCAACTGACCGACGTTGCTGCATTCGGTGACGTAGCCCTTGCGGGTGTTGGTCGCCACGGTCGCAGCACCGAAATCGGGGCCGAAGAAGTCATCGCCGCCGGTCAGGTATTGAATCTTGAAGCGCTTGTTCATCGGGTGCGGCGCCCAGCCGAGGAAGACCACGGCGGTGTCGCGTTTCTGCGCGCGGTCGACCTGCGAGAGCATGCCGGCCTCGGACGATTCGACGACTTTGAAGCCGGCGGCTTTCAAACCGAAGGCATCCTTGTCGATCATGCTCTGGATCAGGCGGTTGCCGTCGTTGCCAGGCTCGATGCCGTAGATCTTGCCGTCGAGTTCTTTCTTGAATTTGGCGATGTCGGCGAAGTCATGCAGACCCTTGTCGTACAGGGCTTGTGGTACGGCGAGGGTGTACTTGGCACCCTTGAGGTTGGTGCGCACCACTTCGACGGTGCCGGCATCGCGGTAAGCCTTGATGTCGTTTTCCATGGTCGGCATCCAGTTACCGAGGAACACGTCCATGTTCTTGCCGTCGGCCAGCGACTTGTAGGTCACGGGCACGGAAATCATGGTGGTCTTGGTCTTGTAGCCGAGGGCGTCGAGCACCACGGAAGTGGTGGCGGTGGTCGCGGTGATGTCGGTCCAGCCGACATCGGAGAAGTTCACGGTACTGCACTGAGCGGGTTCTGCAGCTTGAGCCAGTAACGGCAGACTCAGCATGGCGGCCAACAACAACGACGGGGAACCTTTCATGGATGGACTCCTGGATGTTTTTTTTGGCAGTGTTCCGACTGGACCACCGCACTTATAGGTTGCGGTTGGATGGCGTTCTGGAGACAGCTCTACCACGGCGCCTTGCAATCGAGTCATAACGATCATGTACCAGTGAAAATCTGACGCCTACAGGGTGCGTCGTATCCAGTACAGGGATGGTCGTATCTAGTGTCAGTGACGTCGTTTACAGCTTTTTTCTGCCCCGGTCGGCCCTCTGAGCTGCATAAAAACGGCGAAAAACCGGGGTGAAAACGGCGCGGCGCTGGTGGGCATGAGTGCGTCGGTGTCAGACGCCGGGCGACCTGACAAAAGCCTGATGATGCGGGCATTCCGGCGGATCGCAGCTTGAGCGTAGCAGCTCCGCCAGCGGGCGCTTAAAGCCCGGGAACGGCATCCTCAGGAGCTCTGCAGCAATGGCTATCAGCGTTTTCGACCTGTTCAAAATCGGCATTGGCCCGTCCAGTTCCCACACCGTCGGCCCGATGCGCGCCGCCGCCCTGTTTGTCGAATCGCTGCGCGACAGGCACCTGCTCGAACAGGTGCGTCGTATAGAAGTGCAATTGTTCGGATCGCTGTCGGCCACCGGCATCGGTCACGGCAGCGACAACGCGGTGATCATGGGCCTGATGGGCGAGTGGCCGGACGCAATCGACCCGTCGCAGATCGGCCCGCGGATTCAGGCGCTGCGTGAAACCCACACCCTGCTATTGGATGGCCGTTTGTCGGTGCCGTTTGTCTGGGCGCGTGACATGCGCCTGATCGACGAGAACCTGCCATTCCACCCCAACGCGATGACCTTGGTTGCCGAGGGCGATCATGGGGAAATTCATCGCGACACCTACTATTCGGTCGGTGGCGGTTTTGTGGTGGATCAGGCGCAGGCGTCCAGCGGCGTGGTCGATCTGGATCGCACCGAATTGCCTTATGACTTCTCCAGTGCGGTGGAGCTGCTGGAGCTGTGCAAACAGAACAACCTGCGCGTCGCCGAACTGATGATGGCCAATGAAAAGGTCTGGCGCAGCGAAGAGGAAATCCGCGCCGGGCTGATGACGCTGTGGCGAGCGATGCAGGATTGCGTCGAGCAAGGCCTCAAGCACGAAGGCATCCTCCCTGGCGGCTTGAACGTGCGCCGGCGTGCGGCCAAGTTGCATCGCAGCCTGCAGGAATTGAACAAGCCCAACGTAATCGGCTCGACCCTCAGTGCGATGGAGTGGGTCAACCTGTTTGCCCTCGCGGTGAATGAAGAGAACGCGGCGGGCGGGCGCATGGTCACGGCACCGACCAACGGTGCGGCAGGGATCATCCCGGCGGTGTTGCACTACTTTATGAAGTTCAGCGAAGCGGTCACCGACGCCAACGTGGTCGACTACTTTCTGGGCGCGGCAGCGGTAGGCATTCTGTGCAAGAAGAACGCCTCGATCTCCGGTGCCGAAGTCGGTTGCCAGGGCGAGGTCGGTTCGGCCTGCGCGATGGCGGCCGCAGGGTTGGCGGAGATTCTCGGCGCGACGCCGGAGCAACTGTGCAACGCGGCGGAAATCGGCCTGGAACATAACCTGGGTCTGACTTGCGATCCGGTCGGCGGCCTGGTGCAGGTGCCATGCATTGAGCGCAACGCGATTGCCGCGGTGAAGGCGATCAATGCCGCGCAGATGGCGTTGCGTGGTGATGGTCAGCACTTCATCTCGCTGGACCGGGTGATCCGCACCATGCGTGATACCGGCGCGGATATGCATGACAAATATAAAGAGACATCGCGCGGTGGTTTGGCGGTCAGTGCGGTTGAGTGTTGAGTCAGCAATACCGAGTTGAGTTCTTCGCGAGCAGGCTCGCTCCCACAGGAGCCTGTATTTCAAATGTGGGAGCGAGCCTGCTCGCGAAGGGGCCAGACCAGTCAAAACTGCTCGCTAAGTGAACACGCATAATTCCACACGCCACCTTTTGGCGCGTCGCAATCAGATAAGAGTCTTTCCCACCCGCAGTGCGCCATTCGCACCTCCTACCGTCCGTCACCTGTGCCTGCGGTGACACTCTGAAACAATTGCGCGCAAGCCCGTTCCCACAAGTGCTACCGATCTGCTCACAGGCAACGGGGCAGCGCTTTTGCCGCCGTTGATGGCACTTCGAACGGCCTTTTGTCGGACGGCTCGTATAGACACGTCGCGACGTCGTTTTCAGGAGTTATTGAACGGCCATTCAATTTTAGGCATGGCAATTGCTCTGTCATAACAAAGCCCGTCTCCCACGCGAGAACGCGGCAATAACAAGAGCCTCCGCCTGAGGCCATCACCCGCTTTGTGTGAGGAGATACCGCGATGACGTCGTTCAACTCCGGGGCCCAACCCCAGAACCGTGCGCCTCAATCCATCGGCTTTCTGCTGCTGGACAATTTCACGCTTATTTCTCTGGCCTCCGCAGTAGAGCCTCTACGCATGGCCAACCAATTGTCCGGTCGTGAGCTGTATCGCTGGAGCACCCTCACCGTCGATGGCGGCCAGGTGTGGGCCAGTGACGGTCTGCAAATCACCCCCGACGCTTCCATGCACAAAGCCCCGCCCCTGGACACCGTGATCGTCTGCGGCGGCATTGGTATTCAACGCACCGTGACCCGGGAACACGTTTCATGGCTGCAAAGCCAGGCGCGTCAGTCCAAGCGTCTTGGCGCGGTGTGTACCGGCAGTTGGGCCCTGGCCTGCGCCGGCCTGCTCGACGGTTTCGATTGCAGCGTGCACTGGGAATGTCTGGCGGCGATGCAGGAAGCTTTCCCGCGCGTGGCGATGAGTACGCGTCTGTTCACCCTCGACCGTAACCGTTTCACCAGCTCCGGCGGCACCGCGCCACTGGACATGATGTTGCACCTGATCAGCCGCGATCACGGCCGTGAACTGTCCGCCGCGATCTCGGAAATGTTTGTCTACGAACGCATCCGCAACGAGCAGGATCACCAGCGTGTGCCGCTCAAGCACATGCTTGGCACCAACCAGCCGAAGCTGCAGGAAATCGTCGCGCTGATGGAAGCCAACCTCGAAGAGCCGATCGACCTCGACGAACTGGCGGTGTACGTCGCCGTGTCGCGTCGACAGCTGGAGCGGCTGTTCCAGAAGTACCTGCACTGCTCGCCGTCGCGCTATTACTTGAAGCTGCGCCTGATCCGCGCCCGGCAACTGCTCAAGCAGACGCCGATGTCGATCATCGAAGTGGCCTCGGTGTGTGGTTTCGTCTCGACGCCGCACTTCTCCAAGTGCTACCGCGAATACTTCGGCATTCCGCCGCGTGACGAGCGCGTAGGCTCCAACACCACGCAGCAAGTGGCGATGCTGCCGCTGCCACAGGCGATCGTGATGTCGCCGCTGTCGGGGCCGATGTCGGCGTTGAGTCAGGCGCGTAATGAGTCGACGTTTGCCAGCGTAAGGCTCTGAACCGAGTCATCGTTCTTCGTCGGAACGCCGCCCGGAGACAGGCTCGCTCCCACAGGATCTGCGTCGGACACAAGTGTTGTGTTCACCCGGATCACTGTGGGAGCGAGCCTGCTCGCGAATGGATTTATCAGGCGCTATGGCTTTGCTGGAAATCCGCCAACGCCGGCAACAACTGCTTGTCGATCGCCTGACGCACCGCAGGCTGAATGCTGGCGCCGCTGGTGTACATGTCCTTGACCATTTTGCGCAGTTCAAAAGCGCGAACATTATTCAGGCCGCGCACGGCATGCTCGCAAGCCTGTTCGGCGGTCGAGCCGCTTGGCACCTGAATATCCAATGCCTTGAGCTGGCCCAACAGGTCTTCCTGATCTATCAAATCGGCGTACATCATGGCGCGAATCCTTCTTCGTCAACGGAGGTCGTGGCTCGATTCTGGTAGGCATGCGGGGGGACGGCAAGGGTGAATTGTCGCAGTGGCCGGGACGGCTATGAACAGGTCGTTTTCGGCTAACTCGCCGCCAAGGGGAGTGGGCACACTGGACTCAGCTCGCTACACGACGGTTTGGTCACCCTCGACTGGCAGCTCCTCAACAGTACCCTCTGCCCCGATCCTGTCACGGCTTGTATCGGGGCTTTTTTTGCCTGTGAATCAGAGAGGAGGGTGTTGATTGATCTGACGCCATCGCGAGCAGGCTCACTCCTACAGGGGGAATGCATTTCAAATGTAGGAGTGAGCCTGCTCGCGATGAACGATGACGCGGTCTAGCGTTGCAATACCAATATCCGCGACAACAACTCGTCCCGATCGATGTAGCACCCCTGGAAATGCCGCGCCCCGGTCGCCGGATCAAACGCATTGCGCGCATGCAACGTACGGCGGTTATCGAAGCACCACAGCTCACCCGGATCAAGTCGCTGCATCAGCCGAAACCGTGGCTCGCGGGTCATGGCGATAAAGCGTCGATAGGCGCGATACAGCAGTGGCATCTGCTCCACCGACGTATCGAATGCCCCGCGCAGAAAGTTCGCCATGCGAATCTCTGCAATCCGACCCAACGCGTCCAGCGCAATGATCGGTGCCAGGCAGCGATAGTCGCTGTGGCGATCCTTGTTGCGGAACTCCACGGGGATTTCGCACAGCGCCTGAAACAGCTCCGGCGCTTCCTGACGCAACGCGTCGGCAATCGCAAAACCATCGACAAAAATACTCTCGCCACCTTCGGCGTCATTCACCAGGCAATGCAGAAACTGCAGCCCCGGTTGCAGCTCGCGGGTCGGCAAATCGGTGTGCAACGGCAGGTTGAAAGCGGTGTAGGCGTTACTGTCGGCGTCGGCCTTGGACTGCACGTTGAACAGCACGCCGAAATTGCTCTCGCGGATGAACGAAATACGCTGCGCGATCAGCTTCAGCGAGCCCGGTTCGGTGGGCACGCCGCGCACCTGGGTCAGGCCGATGTCGCGCACCGCGATGAGCCATTGCAACAGGGCGGCGTTGTCATTCATCAGTGCGGCGTAGTCGAACACCGGCAACTGCAGATCACTGCGCCACAGGTAAGCCTTGGGCTTGGTGGCCAGTCGCTCGGCCCGGGAGGCATCGTCGTAGGCGTGGGCACGCAACCAGCCGGGGTCGAAGCGGCTGCGGTGGCCGTCCTGCCAGTCGATGCGCAGGCAGCCGTCGTGGTCGATATGGGCGGCGGCAGGCTTGAGGTCTGCAGCAGCGTCGACGATCTCGAACACCTGCTCGCGGGTGACGGTGTAGACGCACTGCTCGCACGGGCAGTTATCTCGCAGCCAGACATGGTGAAACGGGCTGATGCGGCCATCGGCCCAGGCAATCGCAACGCGATCCGCCAGACTCTGCACGCCGCTCAGCGCGCTGATCAACGGATAAGTACGGAAATCGGCTACAGCGGCAGCGGTGTTCATGGCGGCTCCTTGGTTGGGCGGGGTTACCGGGCGGGTGGCAGGGCAATGACGCGGCCGAGGTAAGCCGGGGCGGGCAGGTCGTTCTGCTCGGCGACGATGGCTTGCAGGCGGCGCAGGGTGTCTGGGGTGAACGGCGCCGAACGCGGGCCGGCGAGGTCGACGTGCAGCAACATCTGTTCGTTGCCGGCCAGTTCCTTGTCGTCGCCGGTCAGGTGCAGGCTGTGATAAAGGTGCAGGCGTTTGCTGTCGTGGCCGATGATCTGCGTGCGCACCTCGACCTCGGCGTCGAGCTTCACTTCGTGCAGGTAATTGAGGTGCAGTTCGAGGGTGAACAGCGAATGGCCGCTGGCTTCGCGGTTGTTACTGTCCATGCCGAGACGATCCATCAGGGCATCGGTGGCGTAGCTGAAAATCAGCAGGTAGAAGGCGTCGCGCAAGTGGCCGTTGTAGTCGACCCAGTCGGGGATGATTGTGGTTTGGTAGGTGGTGACGTGGGGCATGTTTTCTCCTGACGCGATCGTTCCCACGCTCTGCGTGGGAACGCCTCTTGTGACGCTCTGCGTCACGCTTCTGGGACGCGGAGCGTCCCGGGCTGCATTCCCACGCAGAGCGTGGGAACGATCAACTGCTGAGCAAGGATTACTCGCTGAAACTCATCCCGTGCTTTTCCTTGGTGGTTTTCACCGCCTCCAGCACCGCCAGCAAGCAATCATCACGATAGCGCTCCAGCGCCGAAATGCTGTGGCGTCCGAGCTGGTCGCTGGTGCCGTCGACCACGTCATCAATCAACTTGTCAGTCAGTTCCGGTGCCGGCAGATAGGTCCACGGCAACTGCAGCGCCGGACCGAACTGCGACATGAAGTGACGCATCCCCGCGTCACCACCGGCCAGCGTGTAGGTCAGGAATGTGCCCATGAACGACCAGCGCAACCCAGCGCCAAAACGGATCGCGTCATCGATCTCGCCAGTCGTCGCCACACCGTCGTTGACCAGGTGCAGCGCCTCACGCCACAGTGCTTCGAGCAAGCGGTCAGCGATGAAACCCGGTACTTCCTTGCGCACATGCAGCGGGCGCATGCCGAGGGATTGGTAGACTTTCATCGCCGCTTGCACGGCTTCGGGCGCGGTGTTCTTGCCGCCGACCACTTCCACCAGCGGCAACAGGTAAACCGGGTTGAACGGGTGACCGACCACGCAACGTTCCGGGTGGGTCGAGCTCTCGTAGAACTCGCTCGGCAACAGGCCCGAAGTACTTGAGCCGATCAGCGCGTTGGGTTTGGCCGCCGCGCTGATTTTGCTGTGCAGCTCCAGTTTCAGCTCAAGGCGTTCCGGGGCGCTTTCCTGGATGAAGTCGGCATCGCGCACGCATTCTTCGATGGTTGCGACAAAGCGCAGGCGATCCTGCGACGCACCGGGCGCCAGACCGTTTTTCTCCAGCGCGGCCCAGGCATTGGCCACGCGTTTGCGCAGCGCGGCTTCAGCGCCAGGCGCCGGGTCCCAGGCCACCACGTCGAGGCCGTGGGCGAGGGCGCGAGCGACCCAGCCGCTGCCGATGACACCGCTGCCGAGGGCGGCGAAGATTTTGATGTCGGTGATAAAGCTCATAGGCCACGTCCTGAAAATGTCGGTGATCCCTGTGGAAACTCTGTTCTTGTGGCGAGGGGATTCATCCCCGATCGGCTGCGAAGCAGTCGTAAAACCAGCGCTCTCGGTCTATCTGATGCCCCGGGTTGTCAGGTTTTGGGGCGGCTTCGCCACCCATCGGGGATAAATCCCCTCACCACAAAATTCATTTCACAGAGGGAAATGGGTGGTTGGGTTAACCGCGCTGGGTCAGGCCCATTTTCTTGCGACCTTCCGCCGGGGTCAGCACCCGGGCGCCGAGTCGGCTGAGGATCTCGGTGGCGCGTTCGACCAGTTGGCCGTTGGTTGCCAGCACGCCTTTGTCCAGCCACAGGTTGTCCTCGAGCCCGACCCGCACGTTGCCGCCCAGCAGCACCGCTTGCGCGGCCATCGGCATCTGCATGCGGCCAATGCCAAACCCGGCCCACACCGCGTCAGCGGGCAGGTTGTCGACCATGGCTTTCATGGTGGTGGTGTCGGCCGGTGCGCCCCACGGGATGCCCAGGCACAGCTGGAACAGCGGGTTGTCGAGCAGACCTTCCTTGATCATCTGCTTGGCGAACCACAGATGACCGGTGTCGAAAATTTCCAGCTCGGCCTTCACGCCCAACTCGGTGATGCGCTTGGCACCGGCACGCAGTTGCGCCGGCGTGGAGACGTAAATGGTGTCGCCGTCGCCGAAGTTCAGGGTGCCGCAATCGAGGGTGCAGATTTCCGGCAACAGTGCTTCGACGTGCGCCAGACGGGTCAGCGGGCCGACCAGATCGGTGTTGGGGCCAAACTCCATCGGGTTTTCGCCAGCACCAATCTCCAGGTCGCCGCCCATGCCGGCGGTGAGGTTGACGATGATGTCGACGTCGGCCTCGCGGATGCGCTCCATCACTTCGCGGTACAGCGCCACGTCGCGGCTGAACTTGCCGGTCTGCGGGTCGCGCACATGGCAGTGCACAACAGTGGCGCCGGCCTTGGCCGCTTCAACGGCCGCCGCAGCGATCTGTTTCGGCGTGACCGGCACGTGGGGGCTCTTGGCGGTCGTGTCGCCAGCACCGGTGAGTGCGCAGGTGATGATGACGTCGTGGTTCATGGTGCGGTTTCCTTCAGGCGTGATGGGTCTGTTCGCAGCCCTTTTCGGGGCTGCGAGGTGTTGATTCGGGGTGAGTTACTTGGTGGTCAGTTGCAGGTTTGCAGCGGCCGGTTTGCCATCGAAGGTGGTCACACCCTCCAGCCAGCGCTGCTTGTCTTCGGGGTGATCCTTGAGCCACTGCCTGGCCGATTCGAAGGCGTCCTTGTGATCGAGCAGCGGTTGCATCATGCGGCTCTCGTCTTCGGCGGTGAACGTCAGGTTGCTCAGCAGGCGGCCGACATTCGGGCACTGGTCGGCGTATTTCGGCGCGGTGACGGTCCACACCGTGGCCATCCCTTCGTTCGGGCCGAGGGCGTCGTCGCTGCCGGTGAGGTAGGTCATTTTCACGTTGACGTTCATCGGGTGCGGCGCCCAGCCGAAGAACACCACAGCCTCCTTGCGACGCACGGCACGGTCGACGGCGGCGAGCATCCCGGCTTCGCTGGACTCGACCAGCTGGAACTTGCCGAGGCCAAACTGGTTCTTGGCGATCATCGCCTTGATCTGCGTGTTGGCGCCCGAGCCTGGCTCGATACCGTAGATCTTGCCGCCCAGTTCCTTGTCGAATTTGGCGATGTCGGCGAAGGTCTTCAAACCCTTGTCCGCCAGATAGGTCGGCACGGCGAGGGTCGCGCGGGCGTCCTTCAGGCTCGGCGCCGGCAGGACCTTGACCTGATTGGCGTCGACGAATGGGGTGATGGTCTGGGTCATCAGCGGGTTCCAGTAGCCGAGGAACAGGTCCAGACGCTGATCGCGGATCCCGGCGAAGATGATTTGCTGGGAGGCGCTGGTTTGTTTGGTGTTGTAGCCGAGGCCGTCGAGCAGGACCTGGGTCATGGCACTGGTGGCGATCACGTCGGTCCAGTTGACCACGCCCATGCGTACGTTCTGGCACGACGCGGGTTCGGCTGCCATGACGCTGGCGCTCAAGAAAGCGGTACCGCTGAGTGCAAGAACACAGCTGCTGATCAGTCGTTTCATGTCGGGTTCCTCGGCAGGTCGTTATTGTGAGTTCCGGTGTCTGTCGCGCCGGTGATGCCAAGTTACGCAGCTGCACGCCCTTGAAAGCGCACTGCGGCGACTGGCTCTTGCACTGTAGCGACCTGTGCGCTTGAACGCTGACGACAATCGGCGTATCAACGATCCACGCTCCCCTCCCTCTCGTTACCCGCGAATCGAGTGCGCACATGTCCCAGGATTTCTACTTTCTGCTGATGCCGGGGTTCTCCGCCATCGGCTTTATCTCTGCAATCGAACCGCTGCGGGTGGCCAACCGCTTTCGTGGCGAGCTGTATCGCTGGCACGTGCTCAGTGCCGATGGCGGGGCGGTGTTGGCGAGCAATGGCATGTCGGTCAACGCCGATGCGGCGCTGGAGCCGCTGAAGAAAGGTGCGACGCTGCTGGTGGTGGCGGGGTTCGAGCCGCTGAAGTTCGCCACGCCAACCCTTGAGCACTGGCTACGACGGCTGGACAACGAAGGCGTGACCCTCGGTGCCATCGACACCGGCAGCTTCGTTCTCGCTGAAGCGGGCCTGCTCGACGGCCATCGCCTGACCCTGCACTGGGAAGCGATCGATGCGTTCAAGGAATCTTATCCACAGCTCAGCGTGACCCAGGAGCTGTTCGAGATCGACCGTCGGCGCATCACCTCGGCGGGCGGCACCGCGTCCATCGATTTAATGCTCGATCTGATCGCCCAGGCCCATGGCCCGCAACTGGCGATTCAGGTCAGCGAGCAGTTTGTGCTGGGGCGGATTCGCCCGCGCAAAGACCACCAGCGCATGGAAGTCGCCACGCGCTATGGGATCAGCAACAAGAAGCTGGTGCAGGTGATTGGCGAGATGGAACAGCACAGCGAACCACCGCTGACCACGCTGCAGCTGGCGGAATCGATCAAGGTGACGCGGCGACAGCTGGAGCGCCTGTTTCGGTTGCACCTGAACGATACACCGAGCAATTTCTATCTGCGTCTGCGCCTGGAAAAGGCGCGGCAGTTATTGCGCCAGACGGATATGAGTGTGCTGGAAGTGAGCATCGCCTGCGGTTTTGAATCGCCGTCGTATTTCACCCGCAGCTACCGCGCACGCTTCGCCCGCTGCCCCCGCGAAGACCGCCGTACCGCCCAAGCCTGAAACACACAGAATCCTTGTAGGAGTGAGCCTGCTCGCGATAGCGGCATCACATGCAACATCTTTGTTGACTGATACACCGCTATCGCGAGCAGGCTCACTCCTACAGTTTGATCGCGTTACTTCTTCACCAGCGCCGAACACGCCGCTTTATACGCCTCATGCTGATACTTGTTCAGCGTCCCCGGCAGTTCGAAATTGTGCTTTTTGGCCTGCGCATTGATCGTCTGCGGCGACAACAACGTCACCTCACACCCCTCCAGCAACTGAAACACGCCCTCGATCTTGAACGTCGTCGGCCCACCGGCAAACTCACCCTTCTTGCTGCGCTTCTTGATCGCAATCCGGTCAATTGACTGCTCGCGCACAAACGACGCCACCTGCGCTGCGAAGCGTTTGACGTTGGCCGCCTCGTCATCGTCTTCGAGGGCGATTTTCTTGGTGTTCAGTGCAACATGGCTTAGGGCCGAACCGTCGAGGGAGGCCACGGCGATGATCGCTTCGCTGCCTTTGATTTCAATGCCGCAGATGTTCATGGGCGAGTGACCTTATGAGCGAATTGGAGGCGGTCATGTTGACGCAGTCGGACAGTCAAGTCACTCCGCGTCGGCGCTCCGGCGCTTCGATGCCGCTGGTCGGATGCCGCTGGCGACCTGTAATTTCTGACAGTAGACGCCGATCTGGCTGGCGCATAGCTTGGTTGCCAAGGACCCGGATTATTGTTGTCCCCGTCCATTTGTAACCTCACTCAAGGGGCTGAAGACATGAAGCTGCGCAAGAACATTCGCTCACTGACCCAAAATGAAAAAAACAACTTCGTCGCGGCCTGCCTCCAGCTCAAACAGTCAGGCCAATACGACGAGTATGTGCATCTGCATCACCAGGTCATGAAGCCCACCGTGCTGCCACATGAACCAAACGATCCGAACTACCGCAATGGTGCCCACCGTGGGCCTTCGTTCCTGCCTTGGCACCGCGCGTTTTTGCTGAAGTTCGAAAATGACCTTCAGGCGATTAACCCCTCCATCACGATCCCGTACTGGAACTGGACCGAAGATGCAGCCGATCCGCACAACTCTCCAGTGTGGGCTGAGGATTTTATGGGCGGCAATGGTGTTGAAGGCGATGACTGGCGTGTAGCAACCGGTCGGTTTGCCTATAAACACGGTCAATGGCCGGTTCCCTCCTATCCGGATGACGATTTGCCTGGGCCTGGTTTGAAGCGCCAGTTCGGGCTCGTCGTGAATTCATTGCCGACGCCGGAAGATCTGCAAATGGCGTTGCGTGAAAGTCTTTACGACACACCGCCTTATGATTCCGGCCCGAGTGTGCGCGGTTTCCGAAATCGTCTGGAGGGCTGGATTACACAGCGTGGCGATCCGCAGGTAACGACTGCAGGTTCACAACTGCATAATCGCGTTCACCTCTGGGTGGGCGGCAATATGCTGCCGATGACCTCTCCAGATGATCCGGTGTTCTTTCTGCATCACTGCTTTGTCGACAAGGTGTGGGCAGACTGGCAGTCGCTGATGCTCCAGAGCAACGAACGTTGGGCTCCGCATTACGCGCCGCTGGTCAATGGTCCGAAAGGACATAACTACGATGATGTGCTCGAACCGTTCGTTCAGTCAGCTCGAGGTGTGAGCGATATCACTGCCTTGGGTTATGAGTATGAGGCGCCACGTCTGATCCTCGATCATGCGAAACCTCGTTCGCCTTTTCACGACTGAAACTGGCGCTGGGTGGCGGTGTGAATGCCTGGCCTTTGCGGCAGGCAAACACGCCGTAACCGGCTATAGCTCAAGCTGCTCGGAGGAGATCCCAAAGGCCGCCGCAATCTTCTCGCGAGTTGCTTTTCGTGGCTTGGCAACCGTCTCCTGCTGAGCAAGTGCCGGTTGCGAAATGCCCATACGCTTTGCGACTTCTTCCTGAGTCAGGTTGAGGTGTTCGCGCCAGGCACGGATCGGTGTCGCCCCGTCGACCATTCGACTGACCACCTCATTCGGGATCAGATCGGGCTGCATTTTCTGCGCGACGTATTGAGCGTAGGGAATGACTACGAAGGCGGGGTTGCCCCCGGCATCGTTGATGATTTGGATGTCGGCAGATTGATTCATGGCGCTGGAAATATAAGTCTTTTATAAGATTTGCGGATCTTTACTTATATTTCCCAGCCGGCCAATCAACAACGTTTGTCGGCATGTTGCCGAACTTCCAGGATTACTCCTGCCCAATCGACTCCAAAAACTCCGACCGTTCGTCGCTCATCCGCGCCACGCAGTCATTTTGCGCAATCTTGAACGCCTTGCTGCCTTCGGTGGCCGGGAACGCTTCTACTGCGCAATCGGCGTCCCGGGTCTTCAGCCACTGCTGCTGGGCGGTCTTGAGTTTGGCGGTGATGTCGGCCAGTTGCGTCGCGTTTTTGCCGTAGGTGGCCTGCATGCGCTCGTTGAGGCTGGCGTAGTTGTCCTTGAGCAGGTCTTCGGCGGTGGTGCGGCTGTAGGTCGAGCATTCCAGGGTCTGGACGTCGTTTTCCACCGCGTCGCACGGGTTGTTGTCGGATTCTTCGGCGGCGTGTACGCCGGTCGCAATCAGTGCCAAAGCCAGGAAGATCGATTTCATTGATGTCGCCGCTCTAATCCAGTGGTGTATCCAAGATGCGCAAGATTCTGGCTCAAGCTGGCGGGCTTGAACAGGTGGCCGGTCGGGTCGCCTGGCGACCCTTTGTCGCGGATTGACGCTTTCGGCAATTCCCCTGTCGTTTTTGCACCCGGTCGCCCCGGCACCGAGGCATATGCTGGCCCCAAAGCGCCGGCAGACGATTCGGCGCATGAATCGCCAATAAGGGGACGCCTGATGAGCCCAGCCGAATTACACGCCGACAGCATCGTTATCGACGGTCTGATCATTGCCAAATGGAACCGCGAGCTGTTCGAAGACATGCGCAAGGGCGGTCTGACGGCGGCCAACTGCACCGTGTCGGTGTGGGAAGGCTTTCAGGCGACCGTGAACAATATTGCCGCCAGCCAGAAGCTGATCCGCGAAAACAGCGACCTGGTGATGCCGGTGCGCACCACCGCCGACATCCGTCGCGCCAAGGAGCAGGGCAAGACCGGCATTCTCTTCGGCTTCCAGAACGCCCATGCGTTTGAAGACCAGATCGGCTATGTCGAGGTGTTCAAGCAGCTCGGCGTCGGCATCGTGCAGATGTGCTACAACACCCAGAACCTGGTCGGCACCGGTTGCTACGAGCGTGACGGCGGCCTGTCGGGCTTCGGTCGCGAAATCGTCGCCGAGATGAACCGCGTTGGCGTCATGTGCGACCTGTCCCACGTCGGTTCCAAGACGTCCGAGGAAGTCATCCTCGAATCGAAAAAACCGGTCTGCTATTCCCACTGTCTGCCGTCGGGTCTCAAAGAGCACCCGCGCAACAAGTCCGATGAAGAGCTGAAGTTCATTGCCGACCACGGCGGTTTTGTCGGCGTGACCATGTTTGCGCCGTTCCTCGCCAAGGGCATCGATTCGACCATCGACGACTACGCCGAAGCCATCGAATACACCATGAACATCGTCGGCGAAGACGCCATCGGCATCGGCACCGACTTCACTCAGGGTCACGGCCAGGACTTCTTCGAATACCTGACCCACGACAAGGGCTACGCCCGCCGTCTGACCAGCTTCGGCAAGATCATCAACCCGCTGGGCATCCGCACCGTCGGCGAGTTTCCGAACCTGACCGAAACCCTGCTCAAGCGCGGCCACTCCGAGCGCGTGGTGCGCAAGATCATGGGCGAGAACTGGGTCAATGTCTTGAAAGATGTCTGGGGCGAATAAGCCACCGCACTTCTGAATCCTTTCCCCCGGCCGTCCGTGCCGGGGGCAACAAACCGAATTTTCTGGAGTTAAGTTTCCATGGCCAAGATCGCCCCGCAATTGCCAATCGAAGTCGACAGCGAAACCGGTGTCTGGACCTCCGACGCCCTGCCAATGCTCTACGTGCCACGTCATTTCTTCGTGAATAACCACATGGGCATCGAGGAAGTGCTGGGCGCTGAAGCCTATGCCGAGATCCTGTACAAGGCCGGCTACAAATCCGCTTGGCACTGGTGTGAAAAAGAAGCTGAATGCCACGGCCTGGAAGGCGTCGCGGTGTTCGAGCACTACATGAAGCGCCTGTCGCAACGCGGTTGGGGCCTGTTCAAGATCCAGGACATCGATCTCGACAAAGGCACCGCCAGCGTCAAGCTCGAACACTCCGCAT
Source organism: Pseudomonas sp. AD21 (assembly GCF_002878485.1). NCBI lineage: Bacteria > Pseudomonadati > Pseudomonadota > Gammaproteobacteria > Pseudomonadales > Pseudomonadaceae > Pseudomonas > Pseudomonas sp. AD21. Next base: position 11,601 of record NZ_NQYG01000044.1, on the reverse strand, counting down.
TCGTCTACGTCTACGGCAAGGTCGGGCGCAAGGTCGACTACATGTTCACGGGTTGGTTTGCCGGTGCCATGGACCAGATTCTGCAAGCGCGCGGCAGCAGCATCCGCACCGTTGCCGAGCAAGTCTACGGTGGCTCCGAAGAGGGCCACGACGACGGCCTGTTCACCGTCAAGCCGTTGTAAGTCGAGGAACCCGCCATGGCTTTCGAAGCAATGTTCCAGCCGATCCAGATCGGCAAACTGACCATCCGCAACCGCGTGCTCAGCACCGCGCACGCCGAGGTCTACGCGACTGACGGCGGCATGACCACCGACCGCTACGTCAAATATTACGAAGAGAAAGCCAAGGGCGGCATCGGCCTGGCGATTTGCGGCGGCTCTTCCAGCGTGGCCATCGACAGCCCGCAAGGCTGGTGGAAGTCGGTGAACCTGGCGGACGACCGGATCATTCCGCACTTCCAGAATCTGGCTGACGCGATGCACAAGCATGGCGCCAAGATCATGATCCAGATTACTCACATGGGCCGTCGCTCGCGTTGGGACGGCGAACATTGGCCGACCTTGCTATCGCCGTCGGGCATCCGCGAACCGGTGCACCGTGCGACCTGCAAAACCATCGAGCCGGAAGAAATCTGGCGGGTGATCGGCAACTACGCCACCGCTGCAGCGCGGGCCAAGGCCGGTGGTCTGGACGGTGTCGAACTGTCCGCCGTGCACCAGCACATGATCGACCAGTTCTGGAGCCCTCGGGTCAACAAGCGTACTGACGAGTGGGGCGGCAGCTTCGAGAACCGCATGCGTTTCGGCCTCGAAGTGCTCAAGGCTGTGCGCAAGGAAGTCGGCGACGATTTCTGCGTCGGCATCCGTCTGTGCGGCGATGAATTCCACCCGGACGGCTTGTCCCACGAGGACATGAAACAGATCGCCAAGTACTACGACGACACCGGCATGATCGACTTCATCGGTGTCGTTGGCTCGGGTTGCGACACCCACAACACCCTGGCCAACGTTATCCCCAACATGAGTTATCCACCGGAGCCATTTCTGCACTTGGCAGCCGGTATCAAGGAAGTGGTCAAGGCACCGGTTCTGCACGCGCAGAACATCAAGGACCCGAACCAGGCTACGCGCATCCTTGAAGGCGGTTACGTCGACATGGTCGGCATGACCCGCGCGCACATCGCTGACCCGCACTTGATCGCCAAGATCAAGATGGGCCAGGTCGACCAGATCAAACAGTGCGTCGGCGCCAACTACTGCATTGACCGTCAGTACCAGGGGCTGGATGTGCTGTGCATTCAGAACGCCGCGACCTCCCGTGAATACATGGGCGTGCCGCACATCATCGAGAAGTCCACCGGGCCGAAACGCAAAGTCGTGGTGGTCGGTGCCGGCCCGGCCGGGATGGAAGCCGCGCGTGTCGCGGCCGAACGTGGCCACGACGTGACCCTGTTCGAGAAGAAGGAATTCATTGGCGGGCAGATCACCACCGCGTCGAAAGCGCCGCAACGTGACCAGATCGCCGGTATCACCCGCTGGTTCCAGCTGGAGTTGGCGCGGCTGAAAGTCGATCTGCGTCTGGGCACCGCTGCTGATGCGGCGACCATTCTCGATCTGCGTCCGGACGTGGTGGTGTTGGCGGTCGGTGGGCACCCGTTCCTTGAGCAGAACGAACACTGGGGCGCCGCCGAAGGGCTGGTGGTCAGCAGTTGGGACGTGCTCGACGGCAAGGTTGCGCCGGGCAAGAACGTGCTGGTCTACGACACCATCTGCGAGTTCACCGGGATGTCGGTCGCTGACTTCCTCGCCGACAAGGGCAGCCAGGTCGAAATCGTCACCGACGACATCAAGCCGGGCGTGGCCATTGGTGGTACGTCGTTCCCGACCTACTACCGCAGCATGTACCCGAAAGAAGTGATCATGACCGGCGACATGATGCTGGAGAAGGTCTACCGCGAAGGCGACAAGCTGGTGGCGGTGCTGGAGAACGAATACACCGGCGCCAAAGAGGAGCGGGTGGTCGATCAGGTGGTGGTGGAAAACGGCGTGCGCCCGGACGAAGAGCTGTATTACGGGCTCAAGGACGGATCGCGCAACAAGGGCCAGATCGACATCGACGCGCTGTTCGCGATCAAGCCGCAGCCTTCGCTGAGCACCACCGGTGACGGTTACTTGCTGTTCCGCATCGGCGACTGCGTGGCGCAGCGTAATACCCACGCCGCCATTTATGACGCACTCCGGCTCTGTAAGGATTTCTAACGGCTTGTGGATACCCCTGTAGGAGTGAGCCTGCTCGCGATGAACGATAACGCGGTCTGCCTGATGCACCGCGGCGACTGAATCGCGAGCAGGCTCACTCCTACAGGAATCGGGCAAGGCATCCAGGTAGTTTGGCCTGCAAGACCCTGCGGTCTTTGGGAGCTTCACCTATGTTGAACACCCTTCTTCCAATCCTGTTGTTCGCAGCCTTGGCCCTTGCGGTGCTGGGCGCGTTGCGGCGGGTGGCCATGTGGCGTCGGGGCCGGGCCTCGAAGGTCGACCTGCTCGGCGGCCTGTTCGCCATGCCCAAGCGTTATATGGTCGATCTGCACCATGTGGTGGCGCGCGACAAATACATCGCCAACACCCACGTCGCCACGGCCGGCGGTGCAGTGGCGTCGATTGTGCTGGCGATTCTGGTGCACGGTTTCGGCCTGCATAACCGTATCCTCGGCTATGCGCTGCTGCTGATGACGGCCGTGATGTTCGTCGGCGCGATCTTCGTCTATCTGCGTCGGCGCAACCCGCCGGCACGGTTGTCGAAAGGCCCGTGGATGCGCCTGCCGAAGAGTTTGCTGGCGTTCTCGGTGTCGTTCTTCCTGCTGACGTTGCCGGTGGCTGGAATTCTGCCGGAGAACTTCGGTGGCTGGCTGCTGGCCGCGATTCTCGGGATCGGCGTGTTGTGGGGCGTGTCGGAACTGTTCTTCGGCATGACCTGGGGCGGGCCGATGAAACACGCCTTCGCCGGCGCCCTGCACCTGGCCTGGCACCGCCGCGCCGAGCGCTTTGGCGGCGGCCGTTCCACCGGTTTGAAACCGCTGGATCTGAATGATCCGAGCGCGCCACTGGGCGTGGAAAAACCCAAGGATTTCACCTGGAACCAGTTGCTCGGTTTTGACGCCTGCGTGCAGTGCGGCAAATGCGAGGCGGCGTGCCCGGCGTTCGCTGCCGGCCAGCCGTTGAACCCGAAGAAACTGATTCAGGACATGGTCGTCGGTCTGGCTGGCGGCACTGATGCCAAGTTTGCCGGTAGTCCGTATCCTGGCAAGCCAATTGGTGAGCACAGCGGCAACCCGCATCAACCGATCGTCAATGGTCTGGTCGATGCCGAGACCCTGTGGTCGTGTACCACCTGCCGCGCCTGCGTTGAGGAATGCCCGATGATGATCGAGCACGTCGACGCCATCGTCGACATGCGCCGCCATCTGACTCTGGAAAAAGGCGCGACCCCGAACAAGGGCGCCGAGGTTCTGGAAAACCTGATCGCCACTGATAACCCCGGCGGTTTTGCTCCCGGCGGGCGGATGAACTGGGCGGCGGATCTGAACCTCAATCTGCTCAGCGAGAAGAAATCCACCGACGTGCTGTTCTGGGTCGGCGACGGTGCATTCGACATGCGCAACCAGCGCACCTTGCGCGCGTTCGTCAAAGTGCTGAAAGCGGCCAAAGTCGACTTCGCCGTACTCGGCCTGGAAGAACGCGACAGCGGTGATGTGGCCCGTCGCTTGGGCGACGAGGCGACCTTCCAGTTGCTCGCCAAACGCAATATCCAGACCCTGGCCAAATACAGCTTCAACCGCATCGTCACCTGCGATCCGCACAGCTTCCATGTGCTGAAAAACGAGTACGGCGCCTTCGACGGTAACTACCTGGTGCAGCACCACAGCACCTACATGGCGGAAATCATTCAGGCCGGCGCGCTGAACCTCGGTCAGCACAAAGGCAACAGCGTGACCTATCACGATCCGTGCTACCTCGGCCGTTACAACGGCGAGTACGAGGCGCCGCGTGAAGTGCTGCGCGCCCTCGGCATCGAGGTCAAAGAGATGCAGCGTTCCGGCTTCCGTTCGCGCTGCTGCGGCGGCGGTGGCGGCGCGCCGATCACCGACATTCCGGGCAAGCAGCGGATTCCCGATATGCGCATGGAAGACATCCGTGAGACCGGCGCTGAACTGGTGGCCGTGGGTTGTCCACAGTGCACGGCGATGCTCGAAGGCGTGGTCGAACCGCGTCCGCTGATCAAGGACATCGCCGAACTGGTGGCCGACGCTTTGCTTGAAGATGCCGCACCGAGCAAACCGGCGGCGCCGGCCCAACGTGAACCTGCGGAGGCCCACTGATGAGCGACATTATCCGCCGCGACCCACGCGCCGAATGGATTGCCCGTAACCGCTTGCACCCGCTGCACGCGGCCATGCAACCGGCGCAACACAGCTGGATGGGCCCCAACGGCGTCATCCGCAAGAACCTGCACGGCATCGGTTTCATTGGCCCCAACGGCATCAAGCGAATCGACCGCAGCGGTGCGCAGCAGGGCGGGACGGTCAAACGCTCGGCCTCGGTTGAAGTGCAACTGCCGCTGCATCAGGTGCCCGCCCCGGCGTTCTACATCAGTGTGGTGCCGGACATGGTCGGCGGCCGCCTGAGCAGCCACGACCGCGACCTGCTCGGCCTCGCTCATCAACTGGCTGGCCAGGACGGCGCAGTGCTGGCGGTGGTGTTCGGCGAACACAAGGAAAACGCTTTCGCCACAGCGGGCGTCGACCGCTTGCTGGTGCTGGAGGGCGACGCGTTCAGCGGTTATGCACCGGAGCAACGGGTGCAGGGCCTGCGGGCTGTGGATAACCAATTCAATCCGCGCCACTGGTTGCTGCCGGACAGCCGCAGCGGTGGCGGTGAGCTCGGTCGACGTTTTGCCGCAGCACTGGGCGAACGCCCGGCGACGCGGGTCTGGCAGGTCAAGGATCTGGAATGCATCGGCCGCGCCGGTGCGGGCCTGCAAGACCTGGCACGCCCGGTCGCGCGCTTGATTCTGGCCTCGGCCGAATGCGCAGAACCGGTCAGCGAAACCCGTCACGAAGCCCTGCCGGTGGAGTTATCCACAACGGTGGCGCGCAGCTTGTCGCGGATCGAGGATCTCGGAGCGGTGGCGGTGGACCCGGCGGCGATTCCGATGGCCGAAGCCGAGTTCATCTTCTCTGGCGGCAACGGGGTCAAGGACTGGGCACTGTTCCACGAAACGGCGGCGGCGCTTGGTGCTACTGAAGGCGCCTCGCGGGTGGCGGTGGACGATGGCTTCATGGCGCGCGATCGTCAGGTCGGCGCGTCCGGCACCTGGGTCACTGCGCGGGTCTACGTCGCTGTGGGTATCTCCGGGGCGATCCAGCACCTGCAGGGCATCGGTGCCTGCGACAAGGTGGTGGCGATCAACCTCGACCCGGGTTGCGACATGATCAAGCGCGCTGACCTCTCGGTGATCGGCGAGAGCGCGGAGATTCTTCAAGCCTTGATCGCGGCGGTAGCGGCTTACCGCAACGAGGCCAAGCGCGATGCGGCTTAAGGAACGGCTATGAACACAAAAATCATCAGTTTGGTTTCAATCGGCGCCCACCCGACCTCCGGCCGGCCACGCCGCGCCGAACAGGATGCGCGCGCTGTGGAGTTGGGTTTGCAACTGGCTGGGGATAACCTGCAAGTGCTGCATGCTGGCGATGTCGCGGAACCGGCACTGCGCGCCTATCTGGGCATGGGCCTGGAACAGATGCATGTGCTGGAGCAACCCGCTGGCGCTGATGCTTTGCCGGCGCTGACCGCGTACCTGCGCGAAGCGGGCGCCCAAGTTGTACTGACCGGCAGTCAGGCGGAAACCGGTGAAGGTTCGGGCATGCTGCCGTTTCTGCTCGCCGAAGGGCTGGGCTGGCCGCTGGTGGTGGGGCTGGCGCAGGTCGAGTCGATCAACGACGGTTCGGCGCTGGTGCTGCAAGCCTTGCCCCGTGGGCAGCGGCGGCGGTTGAAGGTGAAGCTGCCGTTTCTGGCGACTGTGGATAACGCCGCGCCCAAGCCACGGCAGAGTGCCTACGGCCCGGCGCGTCGCGGCGTGTTGAATGCCGAAGACGTCGAAGTGCTGGACGATGAACTGCTGGCGCTTGCCACCTTGCAACCAGCCAAACCACGGCCCAAACGCTTGAAAGTGATCAAGGCCAAGAGCGGCGCCGACCGGATGAAGGCTGCCACAGCCAAAGCCAGTGGTGGCGGTGGACAAGTATTGAAAGGCGTTACGGCGCAAGCTGGCGCTGAAGCGATCCTCAAGCTGCTGATCGAAGAAGGCGTTGTCCGCTGACACCCCGCAATCCCTTGTAGGAGCTGAGCTTGCTCGCGAAGACGGTGTGTTAGTCGACAGATGTGTCGGCTGCAAGACCGCTTTCGCGAGCAAGCTCAGCTCCTACAGGTCATTTTTTGATATGAAAAACCGCCCATCCCTCCGTTGTCGCGGCTTTCGACCATAGGTTAAAACACCCGTCCAAACCCCGAGGAGTCAAGTGAATGACCGTTGAGTTTCGACCGGCCCGGCGCACGGATGCGCGCGATATTGCGCGTTTGTTTCAGATATCCTCGGAGGGCGCCTCGGATTACATCTGGAGCCAGCTGGCAGAGCCTGGGGAGGCGCTGCTGGATGTCGGCGAGCGACGTTATGCCCGCGACGACGTGGATTTTTCGTGGCAGAACTGCCTGATCGCCGAGGCTGCAGGTCAGGTCGTTGGCATGATGCACAGCTACGCCATGCGCGAAGATCCCGAGCCGACCCCGCCCACCGATCCGGTGCTGGCGCCGTATGCCGATATGGAAGTGCCGGATTCGTTGTATATCTCCAGCCTGGCGCTGCATGAAGGCTGGCGCAATCAGGGGTTGGGCTTGCAGTTCCTCCTGCATGCCCAGGCGCGCGCCGATCAGCTGGCGCTCAACGGTTTGAGCCTGATCGACTATGCGGCCAATACCGGTGCGCGGCGTTTCTACGAGCGCCACGGCTTCGGCATCATCAAAACCTGCCAGGTGACACCGCATCCGCTGATTCGGGTGAGCGGCGCGGCATATCTGATGCACCGCGCTTAACGATCGGTTATCCACCAGACAGCGTTTACGCACAATCTCTGTTGGTCAGTCTGTGGATAAGGTGTTCGCGCCTCACTGCAAGTCACGTCAATCGTGGCTTACAGCCCGAAGATCAAAAAACAACCAGCCTAAGTTGCGGTTTTTCCAAGGTTTTTCCTCAGGATAACGGTATAAGTTGCCCCCAATCTCTGTTGGCGCTTCTGTGGATAAGATGTTCGCTATCCGCTGCGAGCCATATAAAACGGGGCTTACAGAGTATTGGTTAATAATTGCTCAATCTGCGCTTTTGTCCGACGAATTGTCTTGGGAACACTGATTTTTCACAGCTTTGAGGGTTTTTCCACAGCCAAGGCAAAGTTACCCCCGATCTCTGTTGGCGCTTCTGTGGATAACGTGTTCGCCATCCGCTACAGGTCATGCAAACCGTGGCTTACAAAGATGTGATCAAAAAACAACCAATACACCTCGCAAACCGTCCTTCTGGATAAGTCACGCTTTTTCTTCACAAATCAGCCAGTTATTTTCGGCTTCATCCACAGTTACCCCCATTAGCTGTGGGTGGCTATGTGGATAACTTGTTCGTCGAACCCTGCAAGCCCCGCCCGTCATAGTCCAAACGGCAATTGATCACATTTCATACAGTTCTAGACCGCTGCCTTGACTTCGAATCCTGCGCTGTCTTCACTGCAATGGCACAAGGACAGCCGTTACTTATCCACATCTGGTTCTGGGAGAACGCATGATGGATAGCCGCCCGCACCGCCATCCCCCCTCGCCACGCAAGCGCACGTTACGTCGTGCGGTCAATCAACACGCTCGTCTGTAGCGACCTCCTGCTGCAACCGCTGTGCTGTCGCCGGGTTCGACCCGGAGGCCAGGTGCCCGTTCGTCCATTGATTGCAGGCAACCGCAGAGTTGCCCCATCTGCCTGAGAGAGGAACATCCTCATGACACGCATCGCAACGCCCATCAGCGAGATCAAGGAACACTACGACGTGATCGTCATCGGCTCCGGCTATGGCGGCGGCATTGCTGCGTCGCGCCTGTCCCGGGCCGGCAAGCAGGTGTGCCTGCTCGAACGCGGGCGGGAAATCCAGCCCGGCGAATACCCCAACACCATGATTGCCGCGACCGAAGAGCTGCAGGTACACGATCCGGACGGCCACATCGGCTCCCGCACCGGGCTGTTCGATCTGCACGTCAATGCCCAGCAAAACGTGGTGGTCGGTTGTGGCCTCGGCGGTACGTCGCTGATCAATGCCAACGTTGCCCTGGAGCCGGAGCCCGGGGTGTTCGATGACCCGCGCTGGCCGCAGGCGGTGCGTGAACACCGCGATACGCTGCTCAAGGACGGTTACGCGCGTGCCCGGGAAATGCTCAAACCCAACCCCTATCCGAACAACGCGCCGAATCTGCCCAAGCTCGACGCCAATAAAAAGTCTGCGGACTTCCTCAAGCAAGGCGCGCATTTCTACAAGCCGCCGATCAACGTGACCTTCGACAAACTGCCGAACAACCTCAACCACGTCGGCGTCGAACAGCTGCCGTGCAACCAATGTGGTGACTGTGTCTCGGGCTGTAACAACAAGGCCAAGAACACCACGCTGATGAACTATCTGCCGGACGCCTGGAACCACGGCGCGGAGATTTTCTGCCAGGCCGAGGTGCGTTACCTGGAGCGTGATGGCGATGGCTGGATCGTGCATTTCCAGTATCTGGACAGTGGGCGTGAGATGTTCTCGGCGCCGACACTGTTTGTGAAGGCCGACATCGTCGTGGTCTCCGCCGGCACCCTTGGCTCTACCGAAATTCTCCTGCGTTCGCGCGACAAAGGCGTGGAGATGTCCGGCCAGCTCGGCGAGAACATGAGCGGCAACGGTGACATCCTCGGCTTCGGCCACAACTGCGAGCAGACCATCAACGGCATCGGCTTCGGCGCGCATTCGGCCAAGGAAATGCAACCGGTCGGCCCGTGCATCACCTCGATCATCGACATGCGCACCGAAGGTGACTGGCGCAGCCGCATGGTCATCGAGGAAGGTTCGATTCCCGGCGCTCTCGGCCGGCCGATGGTGCCGGCCATGGCCGGGTTCGCCGAGATGATCGGCAAGGCCACCGACGACAGTTTCAGCGGCAAGCTAGGCTACAAGGAGCGCGAAGCCGAAAGCTTTCTGCGCGGTCCGTATTACGGCGCGCTGCACAACATGCAGACCTACCTGATCATGAGCCATGACAGCGGCCAGGGCCGGATGATTCTCGACAACAAGGACCAGTTGCGCATCGACTGGCCGGGTGTCGGCGAGCAGGAAAACTTCAAGCTCGGCAACGAACGGCTGTACCAGAGCACCAAGGCATTGGGTGGGGTCTGGGTGGAGAACCCGATCTGGACCCAGCTGCTCAAGCACAGCATTGTCTCGGTGCATCCGCTGGGCGGTTGCGTGATGGGCGAAGACGCCGCGCAAGGCGTGGTCAATCACAAGGGCCAGGTGTTCAGTGGCGCTGCCGGCACGGACGTCTACGCCAGCCTGTACGTGACCGACGGCGCGGTGATCCCGACGTCGCTGGCGGTCAATCCGTTGCTGACCATCTCCGCTGTGAGCGAGCGCAACATGGGCCTGCTGGCCGCCGACCGGGGTTGGCACATCGACTACACGTTGCCGTCGGCGCCGCGCAAACAGGTGGCGCCACCGACGCTCGGGGTGCAGTTCACCGAAACCATGAAGGGCTATTTCTCCCGGGCCTTCACCGCCGCGCAAAGCACCGATCTGAAAGTCTACGAGGCGGCAGCCAAACGCGGCGAGGCGGACAATTCGCCGATCGACTTCACCCTGACCATCACCGCCAACGACCTCAACCGGATGATCAAGGAGCCGGAACACGCCGCGACCATCGTCGGCACGGTGATTGCCCCGGCACTGTCGCCACAGCCGCTGACCGCCAGCAACGGCGTGTTCAACCTGTTCGAGCAATTCGAGCAGCAGGTCGATACGCGCCACATGAAGTACGACATGAAGCTGACCGCCGAGGACGGTAGCGACTATTTCTTCAGCGCCTTCAAAACCGTGCCGGAAGATAACGGCGTGCTGAATATCTGGCACGACACCAGCACCTTGTACGTGACGCTGTATCGCGGGCCGGACAAGTCGGGCGAGGTGATCGGCTCCGGGGTGATGCACATTCATCCGACCGATTTCGCCAAGCAGATGACCACCATGAAAGTGCTCAACGCACGTAACGAGCGCGAGCGCATTGAAGGGCTGGCGCGCTTCGGCAAGTTCTTCGCCGGGATCCTCTGGGAGAGTTACGGCGGGGTATTTGCCGGTGACAAATACTTCAACCCCGACGCGCCGCCACGGCTGAAACGGCCGCTGGATGCGCCAACCCCGGCGGTGCATTTCTTCCCCACCGAGGATGGCGTGGAGCTGCGCCTGACCCGTTATCAGGCCGGCAGCAAAGGCCCGGTGATGCTGGTGCATGGCTTGGGTGTGGGTTCGAACATCTTTTCCACCGACACCATCCAGACCAACCTGCTGGAGTACCTGTGCAAACACGATTACGACGTCTGGCTATTGGATTTGCGTGTGAGCATTCTGCTGCCGGCGAGCAAGAAGGAATGGAACGGCGATCAGATCGCCCAATACGACTTCAAGGCTGCCATCGCGCAGATTCAACAGGAGACCCAGGCCAAAGATGTGCAGTGCGTGGTGCATTGCTACGGCGCGACGACGTTCTTCATGTCGCTGCTGGCGGGGCTGCAAGGCGTGCGTTCGGTGGTCTGCTCGCAGATTGCCGCTGACACCGTGGTCGCCACCGCGACCGGGTTGAAGGCCGGTCTGCACCTGCCGGGGATGCTCGATGCGATCGGCATCAAGTCGATGACCGCTTACGCCGACAGCAAGGAGAACTGGTTCAACCGCCTCTACGACAAGGCCCTCAATGGCTACGCGCGGATCGAGGCGCAGGGTTATTGCACCAACCCGGTGTGCCACCGCATTACCTTCATGTACGCCTCGCTGTATCGCCACGACACCCTCAACGAAACCCTGCACGACAACCTGCATGAGTTGTTCGGCGAGTCGAATATCGAGACCTTCGAACACCTGGCGCTGATCGTGCGCAAAGGGCACCTGGTGGATTTCAAAGGCAACGATGTGTACATGCCGCACTTCGATCGGCTGAGCATGCCGATCTGCTTTATCAGTGGCGCGGAGAACCAGTGCTATCTGCCGGAAAGCACGCTCAAGACCTATCAGAAGGTTTGCGAGAAGCATGGGCCGGAGCGTTATAGCCGGCATGTGGTGCCGGGTTACGGCCATATCGATTGCATGTTCGGCAAGAACGCGGTGGTCGATGTGTATCCGATCATCCTTGAACACCTGGAGAAAACGGCCCTCGGATAGCACCCGATCGTTCCCACGCTCTGCGTGGGAATGCATCCCGGGACGCTCTGCGT
>NZ_NQYG01000043.1:0-46458 GCF_002878485.1 Pseudomonas sp. AD21 | reverse complement strand
TTGCTCACGAAGGGGCCGGCACATCCTGCATCGATGTTGGCTGACACAACGCATCGCGAGCAGGCTCACTCCTACAAGGGATATTGGGTGGATGGAGGATCCGGGGATGGCCGAGATTCAGGGTGGGAGTGGGCTTGCTCACGAAGGGGCCGGCACATCCTGCATCGATGCTGGCTGACACAACGCATCGCGAGCAGGCTCACTCCTGCAGGGGACTGCGGCGTTACTTGTCGGATTTGATGCTGGTCCACACCCGGGTCCGTACACGCTCCAGTTTCTGCGGCAACGGCTGCACCACGTACAGGGTTTTCAACGCTTCGCTAGTCGGCGTCAGGTTCGGGTTGCCGGTGATGTCCTTGTTCACCAGCGGCATCGAATCCTTGTTCACGTTCGGGTAGCCAAGGAAGTCACTGATCGGCGCAATCACTTTCGGCTCGAGCAGCGTGTTGAGGAATTCATGCGCCTCTTCGACATTCTTCGCGCTCTTCGGAATCGCGAAGGTGTCGAACCAGATTGGCGCGCCCTCCTTCGGCAGACGCCAGTCGACCACCACACCGTTGCCTGCTTCTTTGGCGCGGTTGCCGAACTGGTAGAAGCTGCCGGAGTAACCGATGGCCACGCAGATGTCGCCGTTGGCGATGTCGGTCATGTACTTGGCCGAGTTGAAGTAGGTCACGTAAGGGCGAATTTTCAGCATCAGGTCCTTGGCTTTTTCATAGTCGGCGGGGTTCTGGCTGTTCGGGTCGAGGCCCAGGTAATGCAGGGCCAGCGGCAGAATCTCCGACGGCGAATCGAGCATCGCCACGCCGCAGGATTTGAGTTTCTCCATATTCTCGGGCTTGAACACCAGGTCCCAACTGTCCACCGGCGCATTGTCGCCCAGTGCAGCCTTGACCTTGGCCGGGTTGAAGCCGATCAGCACGGTGCCGTACATGTAAGGCACGCCATACTGGTTACCGGGGTCGTTGGCATCCAGCAGCTTGAGCAGCGCCGGATCCTGGTGGCTCCAGTTCGGCAGTTTCGACTTGTCGAGTTTCTGGAACACGCCGGCCTTGATCTGGGTGTCGATGAACTGATTCGACGGCACCACCAGATCGTAGCCGGAGTTACCGGTAAGCAACTTGGCTTCCAGCGATTCGTTGGTGTCGAAGGTGTCCCAGGTCACTTTGATGCCGGTCTTCGCGGCGAAATCCTTGGGCACCGACGGCAGGATGTAATCCGCCCAGTTGTACACCCGCAGTTCGCGCTGTTCGGCATGCACCGCGCTGGCCAGCAGCGTCAGCCCACACACGGTGGCACCCAGAATGCGTTTGATCGTGACCATGGTTGTTTCCCCGGATTGCGACGTGAGATCGATGATTTTTATGTTCTGTCCACGGCAGCGGCTGTAAAGGTAGCCAAGGGCAAGGAAGGTCCAGCGTTTCGTTGTAGCGTTGATTCTTGCCGACCGCGGGGTCACGGCACAGTGGGTGATGGGCCAAAAGGGGATTGAAATGGCCAATTTGCATGACCGCCGCAATACGGAGGCTGGGCGAAAGTCACTTGTGGTGAGGGGATTTATCCCCGATGGGTTGCGAAGCGGCCCCCTTTCTATCTAAAGGGCAACCGCACTCGCTGATTTCACGACTGCTTCGCAGCCGAGCGGGGATAACCCCCCTCGCCACAATGCTTCTGCGCCTGCTCACGTGTGGCGAGGCAGTAATACAACGGCACCGTCACCACCAGGCCGAACAGCCACGACAGGTCAGCCCCGTCCACCAGGTTGGCGTACGGCCCGACGTACAGCGAGGTATTGGCGAACGGCAACTGGACGATGATGCCGATGAAGTAGGCAATGATCGCGTGCAGGTTGAAGCGCCCGTAAATCCCGCCGTCAGCACGGAAGATCGACGCGATGTCGTATGAGCCGCGCTTGATCAGGTAGAAGTCGATCAGGTTTATCGACGCCCACGGCACCAGTACCAGCAGCAACGCCAGAATCAGCCCGATGAACTGCGAAATGAAATCTGCCGAGGCACCGAGCGCCACCACGCAGCAGCCCGCCAGCACCACGCTCGACAGCAGCACGCGCACCTTGATGCTTGGCGTCCACTGGCTGGCAAAGGTCTGGATCGAGGTGATGATCGACAGCACCGCGCCATACAGATTCAGCGCGTTATGGCTGATGATGTTGAGCAAGAACAGCACCATCAGAATCGGCCCCAGCCACCCGGTGGACTGCTTGACCGCCGCCATCGCTTCGGTGCCTTCGGGCGTTGCCAGCACCGCCACCGCGCCGAAACTGAACGACAGAATCGTGCCCAGTGTTGCGCCCAGATACGTGGCCCAGAACGGTTTGGCGATACCGATGTCCGCCGGCAGGTAACGCGAATAGTCGGACACGTACGGCGAGAAGCTGATCTGCCAGATGATCCCCAGCGACACCGTCGCCAGCCAGCCCGACAGGTTGAAGCTACCGCGCGTCAGGAAGTCCCCCGGCAAGTCATGGGCAAAGATGTAGATGAAACCGGCGAGCAGCGCGCTGCCCATCACCCAGGTACCGATGCGATTGAGCGTATGGATGAAGTTGTAGCCGATCACGCCAATCGCCGTGGCCGCCAGCGCGCCGATCAGAATGCTCAGCGGCGCCGGTACCGACGGCGCAATGCCGACAATCGACTTACCGGCGAGGACGATGTTGGAAATGAAGAAGCCGATGTAGATCAGCGCCGCAAAGAACACGATCAACAGCGCGCCGTATCGGCCGAACTGACCGCGACTCTGAACCATTTGCGGAATGCCCATGCGCGGGCCTTGCGCCGACGCCAGAGCGATTACCACCCCGCCGATCAGGTGCCCCAGCGCAATCGCCAGCAACCCCCAGAGCAAATCGAGATGAAACACCTGAACCACCATGGCGCCGGTGACGATGGGCAGTGGCGCGATGTTGGTGCTGAACCACAAGGTGAAAAGGTCGCGGGCCTTCCCGTGGCGTTCCGCGAGTGGGACGTAGTCGACCGTGTGATTCTCGATCAACGGATCTTGCCGGGACATCTGGGACATATGCATGAACTCGAGTTTGTCTGTTCTTATCTTTGTATGAAGCCAAACCGGGGGGACTCTGGGTCGCCCCTCAGATGCAGACCATATTATGGTATTCCAAACATTTCACAAGGCTGATCCGTAGTTTACGGCACTAGCTGATCCGCCATCCTCACTGATTCTGCCGCCTGCAGGCCAGCCACAAGCCCAATAAACGCTGAGTTTCCGACGAAAGCACCACGTTTATCGGTTCAGCCTAAAAGCCCTTGCAAAGAAAAAATACTGGTATACCATCAGACCAACAAATACATAAAAATCGCGTCACAACACCCGAGGACCGTCCAATGATCGATGCTGCCATCTACAAACAAGTCATGGGCTCGTTTCCGTCCGGCGTCACCGTCATCACCACGCTGGACGATGACGGCCAGATCGTCGGCCTCACCGCCAGCGCCTTCAGTTCACTGTCGATGGACCCGGCCCTGGTGCTGTTCTGCCCCAACTACAGCTCCGACTCCTACCCTGTGCTGATCAAGAACAAGCGTTTCGCGATCCACGTCCTGTCCGGCGGCCAGCAAAGCGAAGCCTACGCCTTCGCCCGTAAAGGCAAGGACAAGGCACAAGGCATCGAGTGGACGTTGAGCGCGCTGGGCAACCCGATCCTGGCCAATGCGACGGCTATCATCGAGTGTGAGTTGTGGCGCGAATACGAAGGTGGTGACCACGCGATCATGGTCGGCGCGGTGAAGAACCTGATCGTGCCCGAGCAGCACAGCGGACCGCTGGTGTACTGCCACGGCAAGATGGGCGCCCTGCCCGTTCTGGCCTGAGCAAAATTTCAGCCCCACAAAAATCCACTGTGGGAGGGGGCTTGCTCCCGAAGGCGATGTGTCAGCCACCAGAGATGTCGATTGATCCACCGCTTTCGGGAGCAAGCCCGCTCCCACACAGTTTTGTAGCCTCAACAATAAAAGATCCGAGGAAGCGTCATGAAATTTTCCCTGTTCATCCACATGGAACGCTGGGACGAAAGCGTCAGCCACCGCCAACTGTTCGAAGACCTGACCGAACTGACCCTGATGGCCGAGGCCGGCGGTTTCAGCACCGTGTGGATCGGCGAACACCACGCCATGGAATACACCATCTCGCCAAGCCCGATGCCATTGCTCGCCTACCTCGCGGCCAAAACCACCACCATTCACCTCGGCGCCGGCACCATCATCGCGCCGTTCTGGCACCCGCTGCGGGTCGCTGGTGAATGCGCGCTGCTCGACGTCATCAGCAACGGCCGTATGGAAGTCGGCCTGGCACGCGGCGCCTATCAGGTCGAATTCGATCGCATGGCCGGCGGCATGCCCGCCTCCAGCGGCGGCCAGGCCCTGCGCGAGATGGTTCCGGTGGTCCGCGCCCTGTGGCAAGGCGATTACGCCCACGACGGCGACATCTGGAAATTCCCCACCTCGACCAGCGTGCCGAAGCCGATCCAGAAGCCGAATCCACCGATGTGGATCGCCGCCCGCGACCCGGATTCGCACAACTTCGCCGTGGCTAACGGCTGCAACGTGATGGTCACGCCGCTGATGAAAGGCGACGAAGAAGTCGTCGACCTGAAGAACAAGTTCCAGACTGCGCTGGATAACAACCCGGATGTGCCGCGTCCGCAACTGATGGTGCTGCGTCACACCCACGTGCACTCGGCGGACGATCCGGACGGCTGGAAAGTCGGTGCAAAAGCCATCTCGCGTTTTTACCGCACCTTCGATGCGTGGTTTGGCAACAAGGAAGTACCGGTCAACGGCTTCCTCGCTCCAAGCCCTGAAGAGAAGTTTGCCGGGCGTCCGGAGTTTGAACTGGAGAGCCTGCACAAGACGGCGATGATTGGTACGCCGGAAGAGATTATTCCCCGCATCAAGTACTACCAGGAACTGGGGGTGGATGAGTTCAGTTTCTGGTGTGACAACAGCTTGCCGCATGCGGAGAAGAAGAAGTCGCTGGAGTTGTTTATCAGGGATGTGGTGCCGGCGTTTCGGTGACATTTCTTCTAATTTCAATCATGAAAACGCCCGAATCTCTTCGGGCGTTTTTATTTTTCCCCACGGTTCCTCGCGACACGTCGACCAGTGCTATCTGAACGAAAGCATTGTCGCGCTCTTGGCTTCACTCATAAACGCTAGCCGCTGATAGGATCTTGGCAAAGGTTTTCCAGCTTGGTCGCAGAACGTCAACGTCGCCAGAGTTAAAAGCATAACCTTCCATTGAATTGACCCAAGCCTCCATCGCGTCTAAAAACCTTTCAAGTGTCGAATTTTCCCACTCATCCGGTTGTCGCAACAGAGTTTCACGAAACGCATGGAGGAAATTCGCGAAATCCTCTTTGGTTTCAATTTGTTCTACTTGATCATCGAGATACATACGTATCCTATTTACAGAAAACGGGCAGAACACGGAGACAGACCACATTTTCGGAGTGGGTTTTAAACGTGGTCTGTCCCCATTTACCTCAAGAAATATTCATGAAAGGCATCGATGATTTTATCCAGAATCTCATAATTACCTTTCAGGTTTCGAAACTCTTCGGAACTTATCAAGCTTTCGCGAAGGAACTCAGAGAACTCCAGACGACTGCCACCTGAATTTAAAGCCAATACGCCATATTCTTCGCACGCACTTTCAAATGCCAACCAATCACAATCCAGATTACCGATAACCATTGGGTAATCGACGGTTCCGTTGAAAAAATCTAGAAATCCAGCACTTAAATTTTCAATATCTTCCTCAAGGCCCTGACCATCTAATACATAGTAGGCGCCGTTTTGCGGCTCGCCAAACAGGACAAAAACTTTCGTTGAAAAAGTTTCATAGCTCAAGCGGACCAATTTGTGCAAGACGTCAATGGAGCTTAGCAGCGGCCTTTCAAAAAAATAATACTCATGCCCGGCACCGCGAAAAACCATCGCGGGCAGATCTTTTTTCAGTTCAAGACGATTCGATAGTATTTTCGCTATCCGACTCGCCTCATTAAAATCGGTCTTTGACAGGCCCATTTACTTACCCTTGAATCGGATTTTGACAATCGTTTTTTTGATTCCTGCTATATCCAATGACGCGGAAGGCTCTTTCGTCGATGTTGACTCTGGGTAAAACCTGTAGGTTCTATCGCCCTGCACGGTTAACAGGGACAGACCACATTTTCCGAGTGCTTTCTAAACGTGGTCTGTCCCCATTTACTCTAGAAGCAATTGAAACCCGCCCTAATACTTCAATCACAAAAACACTTTTCTAACAGTGTCCATATCAGACTGGATAATCTCTAATTCTTTATCATCAACGCCGACTTCCATAAGACTCTCAACGCTGCACTTTTCGTACGTATCTGCCAAAACCTCCAACATATCAATCGCGTATTGACTTTCCCTTGACAGCCTTAGCCCACGACGAATGCCTTCCATATAAATAGCAGTCTGAAGAACAGCGTTAGCGCCAGGAGCATCCTTTCGCATAAGACGCTCCAATTCATCTTGAGTATACGCAAATGCTTGTTCCGGACGAAAACCAAGCTCATCAATCGCGTAGCTATAGTTCCCTGCAACCATAGCTCTAGCCTGACTAAAAACACTATCGACTCGCATATTCAATTTCCCACTGTCAATACATTCAATTGAATTTTTGAGGGTTAACGGGGACAGACCACATTTTCGGAGTGCTTTCTAAACGTGGACTGTCTCCATTTACCTTTATTGCATTACCTTTATTGCCCTAAGTAGATAGAACAACACCGGCGCGAGGCCGGTGCAATTCAAATCACTTTTACAGCAAACATCAATATGAGTTATGCAATCGAGGCCAGGCAAAATATCTAAACATCAAGTTATGGATATATGCCGAGCCGCTCAAGCTCAGAGAAAAAATACTCCATACCTTCCCGCACGCTATCTGTATCCTTCCTTATTACAACACTGTTACTTGTCGACATATTTAAAACAAAAGTATAAATATTACACTCTCTTTCACCATCCACCTTAAAGATGAAAAAACCCTTATTTTTAATCGCCACCAACTCTAGTACTTGAATAAATTCCTCTAGCCCGACGCTATTCATACTTGGCGAACCGAAACGGGCTGCATACTTTTCAGAAAGCTCATAGATAGACATTAATCTAGCCCTCTTAATGCTTTTGAAATATCTTGGACGTTAGTCAGCTTCCCTGTCGCAACTTTGTCCACCACATTCCAAATAATTTGTGTTGGCGGGCCATCCACGCCGTTTCTTATAATCAACTGCTCAACCACCTCGACGGCAGTCCGCTTGTTCCCATTATCAAACAGATGCCCGCCAGCAATATCCCTGATCATTGAGCCAACCTTATTATAAAAACCATCATAATTGGCAGCATTTGCAATAGCCGTATCAACTTCTCTAAATGAAACCGAACCGCCAAACTGTGAATTTATAGCAGTGATGTCGTCTGCACTTAAGCCGACCTTGAAACCACCAAGGCCTGTTCCACTTGGAAGGTTTGACCCTGAACTTAAGCCACTAGTAGCTAGATCATCTACCTTTCCGACAGTGCCGCCAGTTACTTTTACACCACCTGCGCCATCAATAATTGCTTCTGCCCCCCCCACTGCCTTGGAGGCCGTAAGGACTGGGAGAATCGCACCCGCGATGGCACCACCATCTCCTAACGCATCAAGAAAAAGTTTACCCCATTGCCCTTGAAGCAGGTATTGCGACTTTTGAGTTTCTCCGGCGGTTTCTCGCAAACACGAGATAGTGCCACAGCTCAGGTTCGCCATTTTTACGCTGACTAAAGTGAAAGCCTTACAGAACTCCGACTGACAATTCAGCAGCAATTTCTCTCCCAGGGTCTTGCTGGCCTGGTCAAATTGAGCCTGCTCAGCCTCATTGAAACCATTCTGGCTATCGGCTATAGGCTTCCACTTGCTCAGCTCATTTTCCTGACATTGCACATCCTTCCCGCACGCCTCTACCAATTGCTTGGAAATGGCCTCTTTCTGCGCATGGGTCAAGTAGTTATTAGCTGTAGCCTGCTGTGCCACCCATCCTGCAACTTGTTGATCTTTATCGCTTCCTCCCGCTGCGGCAGCTACCGTCATGCCCAGCAGTTGAGAGGTCATGGCCAATACTTGATCGTGCGCAGCACCCGGGAATATTTTCTCCCCGGCCAAGTCAATGAGTGCCTTGTTCGCGCCGGCAGCCAATGCGGAAGTTGCAAAGTCTCCACCGGCAGCTTCACCGATCAATCCACCGACAATCGCATGCACGGCGACTTTGGTTGGTAAACCACTGCCAAGAAGGCTATCACCGACTTTTTCGTAAATGGCACCGCTCAAGGCATCTGCTGCCAGGCCGATTACCGCCTGACTCAAGTTGTCTTTGAACTTCCCACCGTTGACAACAGTTTTCAGTGCCGAATTAACCGCCAATCGAACACCAATAGCCTGACCCGCAATACCACCACTAACCCCAGCCGCTACATAATTTTTCAGACTGTCGGTTGAAGTGACGTCCTTGATAACTGCTCCCAGATTCCCTCCATTATTGATCGTACTGATCACTGCGCCACTGGCAGCAGACGTCAACACAGCAGTTGCAGCAATATTCGCCCAACCGGCGGCAGTCGCCGTGCCTGCAAGCGAAGTTCCTGCAGCCGCCATGGCGGTTCCCGACCCTGCCGTCGCTCCAGCCGCCGTACCTACAGCGGCACTTGCTGCACCCGCAGTCAATGCGGTCACGATGATGATGATCGCCAACATCGCACCCTGACCAAGTCCAGAGTGGCTGTACTTGAAGCTCTCATGAGCCTCCTGCACCTTGCGCCAATCCACATCTCCGCGTTGCTCGGCGTCCTTCAACCAAGCTAACTGCGGATTAGCCTGCACCATTGTCTCAATGGTCTGGCTCACCGTTTTCTGGTCGATTTGCCTGATATCAATCTTCAGTCCATCGACCGCTCTGATCACCAGATTCCCTTCCGCGGTCAATTCACTTTGTCGCAAGGTTTCGTCGGTGTGCCCCTTACCCTTCATGGAGTTCCAGGACAGGCTGCTACTGCTTTTTTCGTGACTTTCCTGCTTGAGGTCCTTTACCCCTTCAAAGGTCACGGAACCACCGCTTTGCACCATCAGGTTGTTACCGCTATCAAGCTTCGCCACCTGATAGCGCTGATCACCACCACTGACCAGAATCAGGTCTCCACCTGTGGTGATTTCAGTGCCGACATGAGTGACGCTGGTGACTTCGTCGCGCTTGGTTTTTTTGCTGCCGAAGCTGCCCTTTTTCTTCATGTCATACAACGAGTAATCCGTGTCCTGCGCGGCAAGGATATCGATACGGTCCCCGGCCACCAGATAAGCCTCATCCCCTGAGGTGATGCGGCTGGAGATCACCGCAAGATTCTGGCCCGCAGCCAACGCCACATCACCGCCGGCGGTAATACCGGACATGACCTGGCTGACGTGATCTTCCTGACGGGTAACTTTCTTATTCTTGGATAAAGAATGTTCTTCATCAGTTGCCGAACTAACAGTAAGGTTTTCCGTGGCTGACATCGCAAGGTCACGCTTGGCGTCGATCTGACTGGCGATGACTGTGAGATCACGACTCGCATCAGCCTTGAAGTCACGCCCAGCATCGATTTCAGCGCCCAGTTGGGTGATGTCGCTGCTGTTGTGCCGATCGTCATGGAACACGCTGTTGGTGACTTGCACCGACGACACGTTAATGTCGCGCCCGGCGTTCAGGACCATGTCCTGGCCGCTTTTCATCACGCCACCGGTGATGTTGATGTCGTTGGCCGCTTTGACGGTCAGATCATTGGCCGCTTCGATCCGTGCAGCGTTGTTGGCGTAGTCATGATGCTGGGTGCCGAAGCGGGTGCTGTTGTCGGACGAGGTGATGGTGCGTTCGTTGATCACATCCCCGGTGCGAGTGGTCAGGTTCACATCGCGCCCGGTGATGATCCCGCCGGACTTGTTGACGATATTGTTGGTCGCCAACAGATCCAGTCGGTTGCCCGCCTCAATCACGCCACTGTTGACCAGATCCTTGCCCGCCGTCGCCGATAGATTATTCGTCGCCTTCAATGTCCCGACGTTGTCCAGGTTCTCACCGGCAATTAATGTCACATCATTACCGGCAATCAGCGCACCGGTCGGGCCGAGGCGACCATTGGCCTGCGCCAGATAAACCACCGGCACCAGCACTTTCTCACCGTTCACTTCGTGCTCTTCGAGCCAGACGATGTCGTGGGTCAGCGCGGCCACTTGCTGCGAGGTGAGGCCGACGCCTACCGACAGGTTGAGGGCGTCCTTGCTGGCGATGGCGTTGTTCATCAGGTACTTGAACATGCCCTCGTTGGAGGTCTGGCCGTCGATGAACGCCTGGCCGGTGCGGGCGGTGACGGCTTGCTGGATCAGGCGCTGTTCGTAGAGGCCGTCGCCGAGGCGCTTGGCGCTCTGGTCGGGGTCGTAGCCGAGTTTTTCCAGCAGGTAGTCGGAGCTCATGAACGACTTGAGGTCGGTCAGCACTGGGTTGGTTTCGATCAGGTATTTGTGCGCGTTGGACGGCGCCTTGGTGTCCGGCAGACCGGTGACGCGGGTCACCGGACGGGTGTCGATCGACTCCCTGGCGTCGTTGCCGCGGTCTTTCATGCCCGGGCCGGCGGGTTTCACCGGCACGTTGACGTCGACCGTGCTGGCCACGGCCTGAACGACGCTCGGGGTGCGGTGGAACGTATCCACTGCGCGTGTGCTGTCGGAGACTGCGGGCGGCGCGTCAATAAAAAGATTACGCGGGCCGCCAGTGCTTGCAGCCACGACGTGCTCTTCTGTGGCAACGGTTTGCCCGCCCACGGTCCAGGTCGGCGCCGGGCCGGTCGCGGCGACTGGCGCGGTATCCGTGGCGCCCTGCCCGCTCAGGCGGAACAAGCCGTTTTCCCCGGTTGGCAGGGAGAAGCCTGGCAGAGACAGCGGGTTGATCTGCTGCTGGGCGAGGTCCGGCGGCAGTTGGCTGTTGATCCGGATAACGGTGGTGCCGGTGTTGCCGACGTTGGTGTTGCCAACTTTATTGGTACCGCCGGTAGAGCCGTAATCCTCGTGGATCACGCTGTTCTGCAGTTCCTTGGTAGCGGTGATCGAGACATTGCCGCCGGCCTGAATGACCGCGTTGCGACCCGCGACTGGACTGGTGCCGTCAGTGGCGACTTCTTTGTCAGAGGTCAGTGTGAAGCCCTGCAGTCTGGTCGGCATGTCGACCAGGTTGTTCGGATCATATTGCGATTGCGGACTGGTGTTACCCCAGGCATAACCGGACAGGGTGAGGTCGCCCACCGACTTGTTTGTCACCGAGTCCTTGATCACGACCACCCGGGTCAGACCACCGTCGTGACCAGGTTCTCGACCCGATCCCGATGTCACGACACCCTGGGCAAAGTTCCCGGTTCCGTCGATGTAATAGACGTTCGGAAAATCAGGGTTATTGCGCTGGTTGTACGCCACCACCTCAGGCATGAAGACATTGAACGAGCCTGAGTCGATCGCGCCGGTACGGAAGATTCGGGTGCGTTCGATGCTGCCACTCACCGCACCGACGTTCCGCATATTGTTGGCGTTGATGGTGATGTTGCCAGAAGCGCTGAGCGTACTTTTGCTGTTGAGGAATTCACCGCCGTTGAAGATGAAATCGCCACCGGCTGTCAGCAATGACGATGCCGTGGTGTCATTGTCCTGCCCACCTTCGAAGACTTCGTGAGCAATCAGATTGACGTCGTAGGTGCCCCCTGAACAATCGCCGCACTGAACGCCGATGAAGCCGGAAACCAGCTTACGATTCAGGGCGAAGCTCTGCGTACCGTCGTCTCCCGAGGTGCGGTTGGCGAAGTTGGCTGCGTCAATCTTGAAGGTCTTGCCGCTCTCCATCGAACCCGACAGGTTCGACACCTGACTGGCCTGTGCGGTCCCGTAACCCTTGATGGTCACATTCCCCAACCCGTAGAAATCACCGTTCTGGTTGGTCAGATTGCCCACACTGAGCGTCATGTCGTTGCCGCTGAAAATCAGCCCGCGATCATTGAGCAACGAAGGCGTGTTGATGTTCAGGTTCTGCGCCGCCCCGAGGGTGCCGTAGTTGGTCACACTACCGGCATTGACGGTCAGGTCTTCACTGGAAGTGATGCGTCCGGCGTTGACGAGGGCCCCGCCCACACTGATGGTCGAGGTCGCACCCGCGGCGAAGCTGCCGTTCGCGCCGATGTTCATCTGTGCAGCAGAGAGGTAAGTCCCGCGCTGGCTCGACAGTCGGCCATTGCCGCTGTAGCCGCCGCTCAACTGCATATCGATAAGGCCATCACTGGCGATCAAGCCGTCGTTGGTCCAGTTGCCGCCCCGCACCTGCAAAACATCCGAGGCCAGCAACTTGCCGCTGGCGCTCTGGCTGAACTGCCGGACGTTGACGTTCAAGGTTCCGGCCTGAATCACGCTGGAGTTGTTCCAGGTATCAGCATTGAGTTCCAGCAGCCCACCGGTGGTGATGCTGCCACCCGCACCGATCACATTGGCCGTGGAAATTTCGAACTTGCCGCGGCCGACGTGGTTGAGTTGCCCGCCGTCATTGAGGAAGCTGCCGACGTTGACGGTCATGTCGGTGTTGGCGGTTTCCAGCACGCCGTTACGGTTGTCGAGTTGGCCGCCGATCTGGAAGTCGGTCTTGCCCCAGTTGCCCAGCGAACGCAGACGACCATTCTGGTTGTTGACGCTGGCCGCCCTGACGGCGAGTTGCGTGTTGCTTTCAATGACGCCCGCCACGTTGCTCAGCGCGCCGCTGAGGCCGAAGTCGATGCGCTCACCGGCAATCTGCCCGGCACCGTTGTCCAGGTTGGTGCCGCTGACGCTCACCAGACCTTTGGCATAAAGCACACCGTTGCGGTTATCGAATCCGGCGGTGGCGATGTTCGCGTCTGTCGCTTGCGCGGAGATGCGTCCGCCGTTGTTGTCCAGCCCCGCCAATGCCGTCAGCTTCAGACCCTGCGCCTGAATGATGCCGCCCTGGCGGTTGTTGTTGAGGTCGTAGCCATTACGCAGCACACCCACCGTCCGCGCTTCGAGTGCGCCTTTGATGCTGGACAGGATGCCGCCGCGGTTATCGATGTTGGCGGCGTTGACGCTCACATCACCGTTTTGCGCGATGACTTTGCCGCTCTGGTTGTCGAGATTGCCGCTGACATCGAGGGTCAGGCCGTTTTCACTTTGCAGCGCGCCTTTGCCATTGTTCAGGCTCGCCGCCTTCAGTTGCAGAGCCGCGTTCTGACTGTAGATCAAGCCGTCAGCATTGTTGCGTACCGCGCCGCTGGCGGTGATTTGCAGCAGATCATTGGCAGCGATGGTGCCCTTGTTGCTGTTGTCCAGCGTGCCGGTCGACAGGTCCAGATTCTTCTGGCTGGCGAGTTGGCCGTTCTGGTTGCTCAGATCAGTCACGCCCTTGATCAGCACGGGGCCCGCGCCAGCCAGTCGGCCACCGTTGTTGTTGAGGTCGCCGCTGAGGTTGAGGGTGATCGCGTCGTTGCTGGCGATCTGGCCGCCACTGTTGTCCAGTCGCGAAACCGTGGCGATGATCGCCTGCTGCGCATTGATCGCGCCGCCGACGTTGGTCAGCGCCATGCTCAGCAGATCCAGCGCACCGTCGCTGGCGATCAAGCCGCCCTGACTGTTATTGAGCGCCCCGTTCAGCGTAAGGACCTGCCCTGCTCCGCTGCTCAAAATACCTTTGTTGCTGTTATCGAGGCTGCCGGCCTTGACGGTCAAGCTGCCCTCGGCGACCAGCGCACCGGCGCCACTGTTAAGCAACGCGTCCTGGAGCTCGACCGCGACATCACCGAATTTGCTCGAGAGTGTGCCGCTGTCGCGGTTGTCGAGGCTGCTGCCGCTGACGCTCAACCCTTGCCAGCCGGACAGCAAGCCTTTCTGGTTGGTGATCGAGGTGCCACGCAGCAACAGTTTTTCGCCACTGATCAACTTGCCGGCGCTGTTGTTCACGGCCCGGGCGATGACGTCGAAACTCAAGTTGCTGGAGATCTCACCGCGCTGGTTGTTCAGATCGCGCAGGCGCTTGAGGGTCAGCGGGCCTTTGGCGGTGAGCAGGCCGTTCTGGTTATCGAGGTCACCGTTGGCCAGATCCAGCGTGACGGCTTGGTCGCCCAACAGGCGGCCGCCGTTCTGGGTCAACGAAGTCAGGGTCAGATCGATGTCACGCGCGGCGGAGACTTCACCGCCATTGCTGGAATCCAGACCGGTCGCGGTCAGCGTCAGGTTGCCCTTGCTGTTGATCAAACCACTGTCACGGTTGTTCAGCGCCATCGCATTGAGCGTGACCGCGCTGACACCCAGTAGCGTGCCGCTCTGGTTGTTCAGATCGGCACTGCCGATGTGCAGCGCCTGCGCGGCACTGATCAGGCCGCTGGCATCGTTGCGCAGCAGGCCATCGACCGTGAGTTCAAGATCGCCACGGCTGACCAGGCTGCCACCGCTGTTGTTCAGGCTGCCTGCCCGCGCATCAATCGACGCCGCGCCGATCAGGCCCTTGACGTTGTCCAGCGCGTTGGCAATGCGCAGGGTCAGGCCCTGATTGCTCAGGAGTTTGCCGTTGCTGTTGTCCAGGCTTTGCGCGGTCAGGGTGAACGCTTCAGTGCTGGAGATCGTGCCGCCCTGGTTGTTGACGCCGTTGAGTTGCTTGAGCAGTAGAGTACCGGGCGCGCTGATCACGCCGTTGATGTTGTTCAACTGGCCGTGGTTCAGGTCCAGGCTAAGGCGCGTGTTGCTGAGCAGCTTGCCGCCCTGTTGATCGAAGCCTGTCACCGATGCGGTCAGTGCGCCCTGGCTGCCGATGCTGCCGGCATCGCTGTTGGTGACCTGGCCGGCGACGAGGTCGAGCGTGTCGGCGCTGCTCAGCGAACCGTTGCTGTTATCGAAGTCACCGGTCGTGACCGTGACCGCGCCTTTGCCACTGAGGGTGCCCTTCTGCCGGTTATCCAGGCCAGTACTTTTCAGCGCGAGGAGGCTATCGGTGACGATCCGCCCGCCTTGGTTATCGACCTTGCCAGTGCTGTCGAGGGTGAGATCTGCAGCGCTGGACAGGCTGCCGCCAGTGTTGCTCAGTTGCGCGGAAGTGACGGTCAGCGCGCCTTCGCTGCTGACGTTACCGAGGTGGTTGGTGAAGTCGCCGCTGAGGTTCAGCAGCATGTCCTGCTGGCTGAGCAATTCACCGCCGCTGTTGTCCAGCGTACGACCTTGCAGCTTCAGCAGCGTGCCCGTATCGATCAGGCCTTTGTTGCGGTTTAACAACTGATCGACCGTGAGCGTCAATGCCTTGCTGGTGAAAACCTTGCCGCCATCGCTGTTATCGAGTTTTTTACCGGTCAGCAGCAGATCGCTGTTGGTGGTGATTTCACCGCCACGGTTGTCCAGTTCATCGACCGTCAGGGTCATGCTCTTGGTCGAACCGAGCAAGCCACCGTGGCGATTGTCGAGGGTCTCGGCGCTCAGTTTGAGCACACCGGTGGCGATCAGTTGAGCGTCCTGGTTGTTGAGGCTTTTTACCTTAATGGACGCATCGGACTTGCCGGCAATGCTGCCCTGCTGGTTGACCAGCGTATCGGCGGTCAGCGTCAGTTCACCGTCGGCGATGAGTGTGCCGGACTGGTTGTTCAAGGTCTTGTCGGTGGTCAGCAGCAATTGGCCGCGACTGCTGATCAAGCCATCCTGGTTGTCGAGGCTCACGGAATGGCTGTCGAGTGCCGCCGCAGAAATAACACCTTTGAGGTTATTCAGGGCTTGAGCAATACGCAGCGTCAGCCCTTGCTGGCTGATCAGCTTGCCGTTGCTGTTGTCCAGCTCATTGGCGGCGAGGGTGAATGCTTGCTGGCTGGAGATCTCGCCGCTCTGGTTGTTCACGCCATTGAGGTTTTTCAGCAGCAGGGTGCCGGGCGCGTTGATCAGACCGTTCTGGTTGTTCAATTGCCCATGGTTCAAATCAAGGGTCAGGTCGGATTTGCTGAACAGTTCGCCACCCTGCTGATCCAGCCCGGTGACCGATACGTTCAACGCTTGCTGGCTAGCAATCCGGCCAGTGGCGTTGTTGACCTGAGCGGCCTTGAGCGTCAGAGACGCTTCACTGGTGAGTTTGCCGCCCAGGCTGTTATCGAAGTCACCGGTATCGACATGACTGGCGCCTTTGGCGCTGATCAAACCTTTCTGGCTGTTATCGAGGCTGGCACTGGTCAGGGTCAAGGAGCTGTCGGTGTTGATCGAACCCGCCCGATTGAGTACCAGGCCACGGCTGGTTACCGACAAGACGCCGGCTGTGCTCAGGCTACCGGCACTGTTGTCGAATCGGCCGAGATTGGCCGTCAGCGTGCCCTCGCTGCTGATAGTGCCCTGTTCGTTGATCAGGGCATCGTCGAGGGTAATCACCAGGCCGTTGAGGCTGTTGAAGCGACCGCCGCTGTTATCCAGGCTGCTGCCAGTCAGCGTGGTTGCGCCCTTGGCGCTGATCAGGCCTTTATTCAGGTTGATCAGTTCCGCCACGGCGAGGCCCAGATCGGTGCCGGCCAGCAGCTTGCCGCCGTCGCTGTTGTCCAGGCGCTGGCCCTTGATGTTCAGCAGCAGACTGCTGGAGATTTCGCCGTTACGGTTGTCGATGTCGTCGACAGTCAGGGTCAGCGCTTTTGTGGTGCCGACCAGACCGCCATTGCGGTTGTCGAGCGTCTTGCCGGTCAGGCTCAGATTGCCCTGAGCGACCAGCGCACCACCCTGCTGTTGCAGCAACCCGATGGCCGCAGTCAGACCACCTTGGCTGGAGATCCGACCTGCGGCGTTTTGCACTTCGCCCGCGTTGAGGCTGACCGGACCGACCGCACTGATGAGTCCGCCGCTGTTGTCCAGACGTGTACCGGCGTAAGCGATACCGGACTTGCCGGTGATCTGACCTTTGTCGCGGTTGTCCAGGCGATCGACGTTGAGCGTCAGTTGCTGATCAGCCTGGATCACGCCTGTGCGGTTGTCTGCCGTATCGCTGCGCAGTGCCAGTGTGGTTTTGCCGATGACTTTGCCGTCGCGGTTGTCGAGGCTGCCGGTTTGCGCATCGATGGCGCCCTTGGCGGTGATCTCGCCTTTGTTGCGGTTGTCGAGTGCGCCGCGCAGACGCACGGTCAGGCTACCGTCGCTGACGAGCACACCGCCATCGCGGTTATCCAGGCTGGCCGCCTGCAGACTCACCAACTGGCCGGAGCCGAGCACGCCATCACGGTTGTCCAGCGCGCCGCTGAGGTCGATATTCAGCCCCAGATCGCCGAGGATCTGACCGCTGCGGTTGTTCACCGTTGCCGCGTTGAGCCGGGTGACGCCGCTGCTGGAAAACTCGCCGTCGCTGTTGTCCAATTGACCGAAACTACCGGTCAGATTGCCCGAGCTATGGATCACCCCTTGAGTGTTGAATAGCTGATTGACGGTGACGTTCAGCGTCGCATTACCGAGCACGCGGCCTCTGTTGCGGTTGTCCAGCGTGCCCGCCGTGATCGCCGTGGTTTGTCCGCTGAGCGTACCGCCCTGGTTGCTCAGGGTTTGCGCGGTGCTGACGGTGAGATTGCGGCTGGCGATGAGGCTCTTGCCTGTGTTGTCGAGACGCTGCGCATTCAGGTTCAGATCACCGTTGGCGTTGCGCCCGCCGTCGGCATTGACCCCCGCTTCGATGACGCCGCCGTTGGTCAATTGTCCGCCGGCACTCAGGGCAATACTGTCGCGGGCCGCGAGGGTTTGCCGGTTGGTCAGATCGCCCTAGGTCTGGACGTTCAATGCCGTGCCGGCATACACCGGCCCGCGCGCATCGAGACTGGCAGCCTTGACGTTGACCGCACCGGTCGCCGAGGTATCGACAAGGCTTAATTGACCGTTGGCATCAAGCTGAATATCGCCACCGCTGGCAATCAGTTTGCCGTCGAGCTTCACGCCGACCCCGGCCTCGGTGCCCACCAGTTTGATCGCCCCGGCATACATCCCGCCGAGTGCCGAGGAGTCGATTGCCAGTTGCGGTTTGGCGCTGCCGTCATCGGCGCGGGCCGTGGCGTTCAAGGTCTGCGCGTTGACGTCGTTGCGACCGGCAACGATGGTCAGGTTCTGCGCCTGCAGTTGCGCGTTGATCTTCGCACTGCGGGTGATAATTTCGAAACGGTCGACGTTGCTCGCATTGAGACCGGCGCCGTCGATGGCGACGCTGCCCTGGTCGACCTGGAAGCGATCCAGACGGCCGTTATCCAGCACCGGTTTGCCGGTGCTCAGCGTCACGCGCGGTGCATTGATGAAGCCGCAACCGTTGCAAGTGATGCCATACGGGTTGGCGACAATCACCCGCGCCGACTGCCCCGCCACTTCGGTGTAACCGCGCAACTGGCTCGGATTGCCGCTGATGACTTCGTTGAGAATCACTTGCGCCGAGCCACTGTTTTTCAGGTTCGGGTTGCCGATGATGTGGCCGGCCAACTGGGTGTTCGAGGTCTGCGCCGAGCCGTTATTGAGGATGACGCCCTGCGCGCCGACGTTGTAATCGTGAAACTGGTTGTGCGACAGCCCGCTGCCGTTGGGCGTGGCTATGTTGATGATCGGCACGCCATTGCCGGCCCGATCCAACGAGGTGTTGGGGTTGGCCACGACTATGCCGTCGGCCTGCGCCCACATCGGCTGCCAGAACATGACGTTCGCCAGCAGGAACGCCAGCCCGCGCTTGGGCATGCCCAGGAACGACTCACGGTTTTTTACGGCCGCAGAAGGCTGGCCTGCAAGGAAGGCGAATTGGCGAACATCCATGTCGATGATCTCGAAAAGTGGTTATCAGATGAAAAAGTCGAGGCGGAAATAGATCGGCGCTTCGCGCTCGGTCAGCACATCCGGACGTTCGAGGGAGTGAGCAAAGGTCACGCTGGCAGCCACATGCTCACCACGGGCAAACAGCTCCAGCGAGTTACTCGACATGCGCCCATGCTGCTCACCGTTGTAACGATCGCCACGAATCACGCCCTGGTCGTAACCGAGGCTGGTGCCGTATTCAGCGAACACCGGGCGCAGCCATTCGACGTTGATCGGACGGCTCCAGCGCAGATCGTTGCGCCAGTAGCCGCCGCTGTCGCCGGACAGCGACTGATCCTTGTAGCCACGGATCGACGACAGCCCGCCGAGGCTGGTGCGTTGTGAACTGAACAGCACGTCCTCGCTGCGCTGGCCGGTCATCAGGCTGCTGAAGGTGAAGGATTCGCCCCACACCTTGAACGGTTGCAGGTAGCTCAGGGTCGCGGTGTATTTGCGGTAGCGTGCGTCCGGTTCGCCCGGGCCCGGATCGTGGCTGCCCTGCGCGTCGAACGCGCCGATGCCTTCCTGCATGCCGGCGTCGAAGTTGACGAAGGCGCTGCCGATGCGGCGACCGTGGTTGAAACCGAACTGCGCTTCGCTGATGCGGTTGCTGCTCAGCTTGAGCTTGCTGTCTTCGATGTAGTTGTTGGTGCGCAGGTAGGACAGGCCGGCGCTGAGCGAGGTCTTGCTCACCGAGTCGCGATGGATCACCCGTTCGGCGCGCATCTGATGGTTTTCGCTGTCGCCGGTCTGCTTGAAGTTGTAGCCGTTGGCGGCGATCTGCGAGCGGTAGTCGCTCTGGCTGTAGGTGTAGCTGAAGTTCCACCAGCCCCACGGCAGGTTGTAATTGAGCATGGCGTTGCTGGAGGTGTGCTGGTGATCGGTCATTGCATCGTGACCGCCGCGCAGGCTCAACTGATCGGCCAGGCCCAGCGGGCTGTCCCAATCGAAAGTGGTGCCCCACTGCTGTTCGCCGGTGCTGCGCTGGCCGTCGTTGCTGCGCGACAGTCCGGCACGCCATGGCTTCTGCGGGTTATTGGTGACCAGCACTTCACTGCCGCCGACGTTCTTGCCCGGCGCCAGCTCCATCTTGGCCTGATTGGACGGCAGGCGATTGAGCTGATCGACCATCTGCTCGATCTCGCGCAGGTTGACCAGTTCGCCGGACTTGCCGGGAAATGCCATCGCCAGTTCACGCTCCGAAAGCTTGCTGTTCTCGGCGCCCTTCATGCCTTCGAGTTTGCCTTCGACCACCAGCACTTTCAGGTGCCCGCCGGACAGATCCTGCTGCGGCAGGTAGGCGCGGCTGGTGACCAGGCCTTTCTCGATGTAATGGTCGGTGATGACCTTGAGCAACTCGTTGAGTTGCGGCACCCCGAGGCACTGGTCGATGTAGGGCTTGAGCAAGCGGGTTTTGTCGCTGTCGGACAGACTGTCGGCGCCCTTGAGCTCGATGTCCTTGATCGGGAAACAGCGGGTATCGGTGGGCGCTGCCGGTTGCGCAGGCTTGGCATCTTTGCCGGGCAAGTCCTTGAGTTCTTCCAGACGCCGCTGCTGCTCTTCAAGCAGGCGATTCTGGCGCTCGCGGATCAGGTCGGTCTCGCCGGGGGTCGGTGCAGCGAAAGCCATTTGAAGCGGAGAAAGGCACAGCAAAGCCACGCACAACCTCGCCGCGAGGGCGGGTGAGGACATGTTCGATCCCTCGAGACGAAAGTGACATCAAAATAATGGCGCGATATTAGATGGCCATCATTTTGACGTCAAACAAACATTTCGACCGTTTGTCGGGTTTGTAACAGGGATTGAACAATCGACGCGGCTGCGGTTTTCCGGGGGTAATCCTTGGTTCAGTGCGCAACGCCCAACTTCGTCGCCACGTCCTGCGGTGCCAGCAGGCGGCCATCCGCTGAACGCAATTCCAGTTTGCTGATCGGCTGACGCTGCTGCGCATCGACCATCACCGAACCCGGCTCACCCGGCGCATACAAATGCTCGCCACCCCACTGCGACAGCGCAACGATCACCGTCTGCAAGGCCTTGCCGCGTTCGGTCAGCACGTATTCCTTATAGGCACCGCCATCGGCGGCCGGCACGGTTTGCAAGATCCCCTGCTCGACCAGGGCCTTGAGCCGGGCGCTGAGCATGTTCTTGGCGATATCCAGATTCTTCTGAAAATCGCTGAAACGGCGGATGCCCTCCAGCGCATCGCGGATGATCAGCAGCGACCACCAGTCGCCGATCAGATCCAGCGTACGGGCGACCGGGCAGGCATTGCCGTGCAGGCTTTTGCGCTTCACAGGGTGTTTCTCCATCAAACCAGCGTGTGGTTGCATCTTACAACTGTGACGCTGGAAAAGAACCTCGCCGCCCGCCATGGCAATTGAGCACTTGCGTACAAGTGACCGCCGCGATTTGCGCCGATAGTGATGGGCGGCCATTGCGGCATCCGGCCTTCCCGAACGATCGCCCACAGCAAGGAGTTTCCATGAGCACATTCACTACCGATGACGGCACACAGATCTATTTCAAGGACTGGGGCAGCGGCAAACCCGTGTTGTTCAGCCATGGCTGGCCGCTGGATGCCGACATGTGGGAATACCAGATGGAATACCTGAGCAGTCGCGGCTACCGCACGATTGCCTTCGACCGCCGTGGTTTCGGCCGCTCCGATCAACCATGGACCGGCTACGACTACGACACCTTCGCCGATGACATCGCGCAACTGATCAACCACCTCGACCTGCGCGACGTCACACTGGTCGGCTTCTCCATGGGCGGCGGCGACGTCAGCCGCTACATCGCCCGCCACGGCAGCGAGCGCGTTGCCGGGCTGGTGCTGCTCGGGGCGGTGACGCCGCTGTTCGGCAAGAAGGCCGACTACCCGCAGGGCGTCGACACCTCGGTGTTCGACGGGATCAAGGCCGGCCTGCTCAAGGATCGCGCGCAGTTCATCGCCGATTTCGCCGCGCCGTTCTACGGTACCAATCAGGGGCAGAAAGTCTCCAACGGCGTGCTCACGCAAACCTTGAACGTCGCCCTGCTCGCCTCGCTGAAAGGCACCGTGGATTGCGTCACCGCGTTCTCCGAAACCGACTTCCGTCCGGACATGGCGAAGATCGACGTGCCGACCCTGGTGATCCACGGTGACGGCGATCAGATCGTGCCGTTCGAAACCACCGGCAAGCAAGCCGCCGCGCTGATCAAAGGCGCTGAGCTGAAAGTCTACGCCGGGGCACCGCACGGTTTTGCGGTGACGCACACCGAGGCGCTCAACGAAGACCTGCTGGGTTTCCTGAACCGCTGATGTTCGTCGGCGCGACAACCTTCTAAGAGTAGTTGTCCGCCTGCTTCAATCTGCCATCAACGCTGCCAGTGCCAACGCGTTACCCAGCGCGGCACCACTGGCAGTGTTGTCGAAGATGCACCAGGCCGCGGCACCCTCTGCTGCCGCGACTTTCATTTGCTCTGCCAGCGCTTGCAGATAGCGCTCATCGTAGGCGCTGTGGTAAATGCGTGGCGAACCGTGCAGCCGCCAATAACGCACATCCGCCCAGCCCTGCGCCGAACCATCGGTGCTGATCCGCGACGGATCGACCACGACCTGGGCAATCCGATACGCCTGCAGCATCGGCGCCGCCGCCACCCACGACTCATGCCGTGGCTCAAGCACCACGGCACCGGCGAAGCGTTGGCGCAACGCTACGAAAAACGCCTCTGCACTTGCCGGCTCAAACACCAGCGACGGCGGTAGTTGCACCAGCAAACACTCCAGCCGATCGGCCAGACCCTCGCACTGCCCGAGAAACTCATCCAGCGCCTGATCACAGTTCTGCAGACGCAACTCATGAGTGATCTGCTTTGGCATCTTCACCGAAAAACGAAAGCCCGGCGGCACCGAGTCCGCCCAGCGCGCATAGGTCTGACGCCGATGCGGGCGATAGAACGAGCTGTTGATTTCCACACAGTTGAACTGCGCGGCATAACGTTGAAGATGCGTGCCCTCGGCCGGAAACTGCGGCCAATACTCACGCCCCAGACTCCAGCCTGCGCAACCGATGAACATCAAAAAAGCACCCTCGCCGCTTCACGCATGAAAATCTCCACGGTCTTCGGACCAATCCCGTCAAACGCCATCAGGCGCTGTTCGAACTCGGCACGATCGACGCTGGCCTTGACGATGTTGCCGACCTTGCCGGCGTACTCATCATTGAGCCGCGCCGCCAGGGCCAGCAGCCGCGTGGCCGTGGTTTCGTCGTAACGCACGTAATGCGCCTCACCGAGCATGCCGACCAATTGTCGATGCGTGCAGTGGGCGAGTTTGCGCAGCGTATCGCGCTGATGCCGCTCGGCAATCACTCGATAGGCCTCGGCGGCAATGCCGGCCTGAATGCGCTTGCCCATCAGGAAACTGGCGAGCAACCATTTGAACAACCCCTCCTCACTTAACGGATCAAGGCTGATGTGCAGGTCGTGGGCGCTGACGGTTTTGCTCATTGGTTTATCCCTCACGGCCCTCTGTAGGAGCTGCCGCAGGCTGCGATCTTTTGATTTGCTTTTTCAAGATCAAAAGATCGCAGCCTGCGGCAGCTCCTACATGGGGTTATTTTTTGCCGGGGAGGACGCTGGCCAGTACCTGTTTGGCGGCTTGCACGATCACGCCCGCTTCGTCGGGGTCGCCCTTGAGCAAGGTCGTGGCAAATTTCTTCGCCTGTTCGAGCTTGATGTGCGGCGGCAACGGCGGCACGTTGGGGTCGGTCTTGAACTCGATCAGCACCGGCACGTCCGAGGCCAGCGCCTGTTCCCAGGCGGCGGCGACGTCTTCTTCGCGGTCGACGAAAATCCCTTTCAGGCCGATGGAAATGGCGAGCAGGTGATACGGCACGTCGGGAATGCTTTGCGAGGCTTCAAACTTCGGATCGCCCTCCATCACCCGCTGCTCCCAGGTGACCTGATTCAGATCCTCGTTGTTGAACACCGCACAGATCCACTTCGGGCTGTCCCACTGGCGCCAGTATTTGGCGACGGTGATCAGTTCGGCCATGTTGTTCATCTGCATCGCGCCGTCACCCACCAGCGCAATCACCGCACGCTCCGGATGGGCGAACTTGGCGGCGATCGCGTACGGTACGGCAGCGCCCATCGAGGCCAGGCCACCGGACAGCGAACATTGCATGCCCCGGCGAATCTTCAGGTCACGGGCGTACCAGTTGGCGCAGGAACCCGAGTCGCTGGTGATGATCGCCTGCTCCGGCAGACGCGGCGAAAGCTCATACACCACCCGCTGCGGATTGATCGGATCGGCTTTGGACATCGCGCGTTTTTCCAGGGTCTTTTCCCAGGTGCTGCGCCAGCCTTCGATTTTCTTGCGCCACTTGTGCGAAGTTTTCGGTTCGAGCAACGGCAGCAGTGC
This sequence comes from Pseudomonas sp. AD21, assembly GCF_002878485.1. Lineage (NCBI taxonomy): Bacteria > Pseudomonadati > Pseudomonadota > Gammaproteobacteria > Pseudomonadales > Pseudomonadaceae > Pseudomonas > Pseudomonas sp. AD21. The sequence goes on along the minus strand of NZ_NQYG01000043.1, from coordinate 22,115 downwards.
AGCGAGGGTTTCGGCGGAGTCGCCGACCAGATTGACCTCCATCGGATACCGCAGGCTCAGCATGTCGGGCTGCAGGTCGATCTGCACGCCACGCGCCTGACCTTCCTTGGGCAGGAACTCGGCATAGGGGAAACCCGAGCCGATCATCAGCAAGGTGTCGCACTCGTGCATCATCTTGTAGCTCGGCTCGGTGCCCAGCAGGCCGATGCTGCCGGTGACCCACGGCAAATCGTCCGGCAGCGCGGCCTTGCCGAGTAACGCCTTGGCGACGCCAGCACCGAGTTTTTCCGCAATGGCGATCACTTCATCCGTCGCCTGCAACGCGCCGGCGCCCACCAGAATCGCAACCTTTTCACCGCTGTTCAAAACGTCGGCAGCGCGCTGCAGATCCGCCTCGTAGGGCAGCACTTTCGGCTTGGTGTATCCGACGCCGGAATGCGCGGTGCCATGCGCCCGCGCCGGTGGCTCGTACTCGAGATCCTGCAGATCATTGGGCAGGATGATCGCCGTCCCCCGCCGTTCGCCAACCGCCGTGCGCACGGCGCGATCGAGCAAATGCCGCACCTGCGACGGTGCCGAGGCCTGCTGTACAAAAGCCCCGGCCACGTCCTTGAACATCGAGACCAGGTCCAGCTCCTGCTGGTAATGGCTGCCGAGTGCGGTGCGCGCCTGTTGACCAACAATCGCCAGCACCGGTTGGTGATCCATGCGGGCGTCGTACAGCCCGGTAATCAAGTGCGTAGCGCCGGGGCCTGAAGTGGCAATGCACACACCTAATTCGCCAGTGAACTTGGCGTGGGCCGAAGCCATGAACGCGGCCATTTCTTCGTGCCGGGCCTGAACGAATTCGATCTTGCCATTGGCTCGGGCGAGCGCGCCGAACACGCCATTGATGCCATCTCCCGGATAACCAAAAATCCGCGTGACGCCCCATTGGCTGAGCCGCTCAACCAGAAAATCTCCCACTGTCGTCGTCATCTCGTTCCTCGCCTGTCACCGATGCATGAAGCCTGCCCGGCGAGGTATCCGCCGGGCGGTACAAGGGTCTGGACAGTCGAGGCGCGCGCGAAGTTTCGATTGTTTTTGCGCTAGCCAGTGACGGCGGGCGCTGTCTGCGGCCAATCGGCCTCGTCGATCTGTTCAAGGCTGAGGTGCGCCGTCTCCTTGAGGAGCAACGAGCACAGCGCCACGATGCCCAGGGCAATCGCGCCGTAAACCGCCACCCCGAACGCGTTGTGGTTGTTGGCGATCAGAATCGCTGTGGCCGCACTGGATGCCGTCCCGCCGCCCAGCGCCGCGCCGATCTGATAGGCCGCCGACATTCCCGAATAACGCATGTGCCGTGGAAACTGTTCGGCCAGGAACGCCGGAATCGGTCCTTGCGTCGCCCCCATGAATGCACCGATGGCGATGTACGCGGCGGTAGACATCAATAGGCTCTTGAGGCCGACCAACGGGAAGAACGCGAAGAAGCCGAGGGCCATGATCACCGCGCCGAGGACCATCACCTTACGGCGGCCGATCCGGTCGGACAGCAAGGCAAACAACGGTGCGGTGATGACGATGGCGATCGACAGCGACAAGTCGAAAATCAGCGCGTCGGTGCTGCCATAACCCAGTTGCGTGGCGTACGACAGAAAGAACGTGCTGCCGATGTAGGCGATGGTCACGTAGCCAAAGGCAATGCCGGTACACAGCAGCATGGCTCTGGGCCGTGCGCGCAGCGCTTCGAGCAACGGCATGCGCACGTGCGCCTGCGGTTCGGCGGGTTGTTCGAGCGGTTTGTGCAAGCGCGCATACAGACCGATCAGCACCAGCACACCACCGAGCCAGAACGGAATGCGCCAGGCGAATCCGGCCAGGTCATCGTGCGACGCGACGCTGACGATGGCGAACACCCCGGCACCGAGAATCCCGCCGATACCGATGCCCATGCTGGTGAAACTGCCCCACAGGCCACGCCGTCCGGGCGGCGCCGACTCGATGCCGAACAACGCCGCGCCGCCCCACTCGCCACCGGCGGCAAAGCCCTGCACCAACCTGAGCAGCACCAGCAACACCGGCGCGCCCGCACCGAGGGTGGCATAGCCCGGCAGGCACCCGATCAGCAGCGTGCTCAAGCCCATCAGCAGCAGCGTGATCACCAGCATTTTCTGCCGGCCGAGTTTGTCGCCGTAATGCCCGAACACCATGCCGCCCAGCGGCCTGGCGAAGAAGCCCGCACCGAAAGCCCCGAACGCCACCAGGGTCGCGGTCAGCGGGTCCATCTGCGGGAAGAACACCCTGGGAAACACCAGCGCAGCGGCGGTGCCGTAAATCACAAAGTCATAAAACTCCAGGGCGGTGCCCATGCCGGAGACAAAAAACGTCCTCAGCGCAGACGGGGAACCGCTCTTGCGATCAATCTCGGTAGCCATGGGCAATGCTCGTTTTGTTTTTATTGGAAGCAGCGACTCAGAAACGCAGATAGCCGTTTCGGGCCAGTTGTTTGGGGTTGCCGGCGGCGTATTCGAGCACGCTGTTTTCAGTGTCGATACCAATCGTCAGCAGGGTTTCCCAGCGCTCGGTCGCTGGCATGCTCAGATCCGGGTGGAAGCAGATCGGTGCATCTTCGCCCGCCTCGCCACACATGGCGTCTGCCCGACGGCTCAGCTTGCCGCTGGCCATGTTGCGCAACGCGGCGTTGACGTGGTCAAAACGCGCGTAAGTCGTCGAGGCGTCAGGCGTGCGCTCGCCAAGGCTCAGTTCGAGGTCGAGAAAGTGGTTGGTGTGGGTGATCCAGCCCCCGGCATCAGGTCGCACCACAGCGGTGAAGGCTGGTGACATTTCAATGCTCACCGCACGAGGGCTGGAGTCATCACGGGAGAACACGGTCAGCACCGTGGAGGCGCTCACCCGCGCCGAACGCGCCAGAGCAATCGCTTCATCAATACAGGTGGCTTCTTCGAGAATGCGCCGGGCAATCGCATGCACCGGTACTCCGGCAGACCCGTTGTCGCTGGCATGGTGCAGGATATTGAAGTGCAGCCCCAGCCCCGCACTGTTCACTCCGATCTTGCCAAGCATGCCGAATTCGGTGAACAGCTTGACCGTCATGCCCCCGGCCGTGGTCAGTTGCAGAATCAGCCCGTTGGGCACCAGCGAATCGTGCCAGTCCCAGGTCTGGATGGTGCGTGGCGGCAGTGCGCCGTTAGGGGCGAAAACGGCGGTCGAACACTCGCCTTCGGTGGACGCCGGCATCACTGCGAGAATCTCGGTGCGGGCATTCAGGCTGGCGAGCTGCCAAAGCGGCACGCCAGCACCTTCAGCGGTGGCGACGATCTCTTCGGCGAGGCTCGGGCACCAGCCTTGCAGGGCTTGCAGACTGGCTTCGCCGATGGCCTGCACCTGCGCCCGGGGAACACCGACCTGATTGAAGAAATCCAGATAGAGCTCCACCGTCTGACGGATCTGCGCGGCCCAGGTGGCGCCAATCTGGTGCCCGCGAATCTGCGGGTTGCGGGTGTCGGTGACGAAGCAATGAACATTCACGAAAGGCTTTCCTTGTTTACGTTACAGAGAGATGCCGTCAGGGTTTGCGGCGATAAATTTCGCGACCGGCAAACCAGGTGTTGAGCACTTGGGTGTCGCGCAGGGCCTGCGGCTCGACGCTGAACACGTCGCGGTCGAGCACGATCATGTCGGCCTGCTTGCCGGGCTTGAGCGAACCGATCTGGTCTTCCAGGCGCAGCACCTTGGCCGCGTTGAGGGTGTAGGCCTGGAACATGGTCTGGCGGTCGATGTCTTCGGCGGCGTTGAGCACGCCTTTCGGGCCTTTGCGGCTGACGGCCTGATAGATCGCTTTCCAAGGCTCGGGGGTGGTGATCGGCCAGTCACTGGCGCCGGCGATAGTCGCGCCGTTCTTCAGCAGCGAGCGCGCCGGGTAGGTGTACATGAAGGCCATCGCGCTGACGTAAGGCTTGACCAGATCCATGCTCGACTCATCGGCAGCGGCCCAGAACATCTGCATTGAGGCGATGACATTCAGCGCCTTGAAGCGGGCGAATTCCTTGGGGTTGACCATTTGCAAATGGGTGATCGAATGCGCGATGCCGCTCTGGCGATCCTTGCGCGCCTGCTCGATGCCGTTGAGCGACTCACGCACCGCGCGGTCGCCAATAGCGTGGATGTGCACCAGCCAGCCGCGCGCATCGGCGGCGCTGACCAGTTCGCCGAAATGCGCGGGGTCGATCAGCAGCTCGCCGGTCTTTTTCGAGTTGCGGTACGGCTCGAGCATCGCCGCACTTTGCGCCGGCACTTCGGCCACACCGTCGGCGAAGATCTTGATCCCCGGCAAAGTCAGATTGCTGACACCGAGGAACTGTTGACGGACCTTGTCCAGCTCATCAAGGTCGGCCGGCGTGGCCTTGGAATCGGCCATCAGCAGCGCCGCAACGTGGGCGGTGAGCTCGCCGTTTTCCGAGAGTTGCTTGTAGGTCGGCAACACCCCGAGTGAGCTGTTGGTGACGTCACTGCCGGGGACTTCGTTGGCAATCGGGTCCATCCACCCGGTGATTCCCAGACGCTTGTAATAGCTCAGCGCCGCGCGCCCGCCGGCCAGCAACGCCTCAGCCGTCGGCGGCGGTAGCAAGGCCTGCACCGGGTACAGACCGGCATCGACGAGGAAGCCATCCGGGGTGCCGTCGGGGTGATGGCCGATGGTCGCCTGCTCTTCACCTTTGAGGGCCTTGACCTTTTCAGGCGTGACGCCGGCACGTTCGAGCATGGCCCGATTGGCCCAGCCGGTGTGCAGATCCCAGCCCAGCAGCAGGATCGGCTGGTTCGCCCATTCGCCCTGATTGAAGCGCTGTTCGAGGGCGGCGACGTCACTCCAGTAGGTCGACGGCACCCCGCCGACACTGAGGAATTCCCCGCGTTGCGCCTTGCCGTCCTGGCGCCACTGGCGCAGGCGTTGTTCCAGTTGTTCCAGTTGTTCGAGCGGCAACAACTGCCCATCGAGGTTGGCCTGCAACAACTGCAGCCCGCCCTTGATCGTGTGGGAATGCGAGTCGATGAAGCCCGGCATCAGCACTTTGCCGTGCAGGTCGATCACCTGCGTGGCTGCCGTTTTCAGGCGCAACACCTGCGCATCCGTACCCACGGCGAGGATCTTGCCGTTCTCCACCGCGACCGCTTGCTGCAAGGCCTGGCCGGGTTCGGCGGTGTAGACCTTGGCGTTGTGCAGGATCAGATCGGCTGACGCCAGACTTTCCAGTGAGGCACAGGCCAGTGCCGATGACACCATCAGGGTCAGTAGCTGCTTCATGAGGTTTCTCGTTATTTTTGTTAGGCTGCGAACAAGCCTATCCAAGCCCTGGCGATAACTGAATGCCACCTCGCGCACAACTTCTGTGCCCAGCAGGAATAGATCAATGGACAAGATGAGCGCCCTGACCATGTTCGTCGCCACCGCCGAACACGGTAATTTCAGCCGCGCCGCCGAGGTGCTCGGCAAGACCCCGTCCGCCCTGACCAAAGCCGTGGCACAGCTGGAAGAGGAACTCGGTACACGGCTGTTCGACCGGACTACGCGGCGTATGGCGCTGACCGAGGCCGGGCGGATTTATCTGGACGGTGCGCGACAGGCGCTGATGCAACTGCAACTGGCCTGCGAAGGCGTCGAGCAGCTCAAGCACGCATTGAGCGGCGGCTTGCGCATCACCGCCCCGCCCTCCTTCGCCCCGGCGTTTCTCAACGAGGTCTGCTGCCGTTTTCTCGACGCCCATCCGCAGGTGCATCTGGAGGTCGACTTGAGTGACAGCTATGACGACCCGGTGGATGGCGGTTACGATCTGGCGCTGCGCGATGGCCCGATCGATCTGCCGGGCGTCATCGCCCAGCCCATCGTCGAGAATCAGGTGGTGCTGTGCGCCAGCCCGGCGTATCTGGCGCGCAAGGGCCAAGAGGTGTCACTGGACAACTATCAGCAGCACGACTGGCTGATTTTCCGCCATCCGCTGCTCAACCGGCATTTCTGGTGGGTCAAGCAAGGGGACCGGCGGGTTCGTTTGACCCAGCCGAATCCGCGCGTGGCCAGCGACAATTACGACTTCCTGCTGGCCTGCCTGCTGAAGGGCCAGGGCCTGCAGTTTCTGCCGCAATGGAGCGCCGCGCCGTATCTGGCTCGCGGGGAACTGGTGGAAGTGATGCCCGAATACTGGCGCGAGCCAAGCGCGTTCGGCCCATGGATTTACGTGCTGTATCTGGCCCACCGCCGCAGCACGCGCAAGGTTAAAGTGTTTATCGAATTTCTGAAGGCGCACTGGCGCCCACTGTCGCAAGGGACGAATGAAAATGGAGCTACCACAGACATGGCGCAGCCGCTTCGCTGACAGCGCCTGCGAACAGCAGACCATCGGTGAATCCCGCGCCGACGTGTTCCGCCTCACACCCGCTGGCTCGGCGCCGCTGTTCGTCAAATCGGAACCGCGCATCACCTTCGCCGAACTGCCCGGCGAAGTGCAGCGTCTGCGCTGGCTGGCGGAGCAGGATCTGCCGGTAGCAAGAGTACTCGACAGCACCGAAGAGCATGACCGTTACTGGCTGCTGATGAGCGCGGTACCGGGGCGCGACCTCGCCAGCAGCGAGCGCCTCACCCCGCAGCAAATCGTCACGCTGGCAGCGAATGCCTTGCGCACCTTGCACGCGCTCGACATCACCCAATGCCCGTTCGACCATCGCCTCGATCCGAAAATCGCTCTGGCGCGAGAGCACCTGCTGGCCGGCCTGATCGATGAAGAAGATTTCGACGATTCGCGCCTCGGCCACAGCGCCGAAGCGGTGTTCCAGCAGATGCTCGCTGCACGCCCGGTCAGCGAAGACCTAGTGGTGACCCACGGCGATGCGTGCCTGCCCAACCTGCTCGCCGACCACGGCCGCTTCAGCGGTTTCGTCGATTGCGGGCGGTTGGGGGTTGCCGACCGCTTTCAGGATCTGGCACTGGCGGCCCACAGCATCACCGACAACCTGGGCGAACAGTGGGTGCCGGCATTTTTCGAGGCTTATGGGGTCCAGCCGGATCCGCAAAAAATCGACTTCTATCAGTTGCTGGACGAGTTTTTCTGAGGTGTGAAATCAACGATGCGGGTGCACCGTCATCGATACAAGCTTGATCACGATCGGCCGCACCACGAGGATGCACAGAAACGCCACCGGCATCGCCAGTTTGTAGGCATGCAGCGCATTACCCAGGTAGTCGTTATCAATGCCGGAGTTGGCGGCGGTGATCACCAGCGACATCAGGAACGCCATGATCGTCGCCATGTACAGCGCAAACACATACGGCGTCGCCCGCGGTGACAGCTTGCGACGCGAGGGATACAAGGCTTCGGTGGCTGCTCTTTGATTCATATGGCTTTCCAGACATTGACAGGGAGTCGGCACCTTAGCAAAGCCCCCTGCCCCCAACTAGACGGCCCGCCACAGGTACTTTATAAAGCACAACTTACGAATCGAACCTACTCGGCGGGACACGGATGAATCTGTTGGCGGCGATTGCCAGCTTTATCAAAGTGGTCGAAATCGGCTCCATCGTCGGCGCCGCCAAGACCCTGGGCGTCAGTGCGGCAGCGGTGAGCCAGACCCTCAGTCGCCTCGAAACGCACCTCGGCGTACGCCTGCTGCAACGCACCACCCGCCGCATGGCCCTGACCGAAAACGGCGCGCTGTATTACGAAAAGGTCAGGCGCATCGCGGCGGATCTGGAGTCGGCGCAGAGCTCGATCATCAGTGATCAAGGCGAACTGCAAGGCCGCTTGAGCATCGCCTCGACCTCCGCGTTCGGCCGCCATGTGCTGGCACCGCTGATCGCCGGTTTCGCCGCACTGCACCCGCGCCTGCTGCTGGAGCTGTCGACCACCAATGGCAAGATCAGCCATATCCAGGACAACATCGACCTGAGCCTGCGGATCAAGCCGCAACTGGAAGACGGCATCGTTGCACGCAGGATCGTGTCCCTGCCCTTCGTCTTCTGCGCCGCCCCTGCCTACCTTGAGCGCGCCGGCGTGCCGCAAGCCCCGCAAAACCTGCAGCACCACGCCTGCCTGGCGTTCCGCTACCCACTGGATGGGCGCTTTCTGCGCTGGGGTTTTATCCGCGACGGCCAGCACTACGACACCCCGATCAACGCCACCGCCATCAGCGACGACATCGACGCCCTGGCACAAATGGCCGTCAACGGTGCGGGCGTCACGCGCCTGGCCGAATTCGTCGCCGCCCCCTATCTCGAAAGCGGTCAGCTGCTGCCGCTGTTCGAGCAATACCAAGCTGAAAACCAGGCTTACGGCGAACCGATGGAAATCTATGCCTGCGTGCAGGAACGTGCGGCGCTGACGCCGAAGGTTCGAGCGTTCATGGAATATTTGACGGAACATTTGAAGACGCGCTGGCCGATGGAAAATGCTTTGGCCACCTCGTTTCACACACCTGATGAAAAGGATTTGCAGTGAACACGCCACGTTATGCAAAAGGCTCAGGGCAGCCCCCCGTACATCTGGCGTCGATCAACTCGACCGACTCGATGACGGGCCATCTGCTGTTTGCCGGTGTTGCAGCCGGAGAACGCAAGATAACCTTCACGTCCCACGCCGAGCTCGTACGCCTGCTCAACGAGCTGATGCTTGCGCGTGTACCTTTCGCGGCCGGGGGCATGTGCCCCGGCCCGGCGGATGAAGCGAGCGTGCTGATCGCCGACGCGGAGCTTGCAGGCCCCTACCTCGAGCTATCCTGGACTGGCCCGCAGCAATGGGTGGTACGCCAGATCACAGACACCTGCGGTCAATGGCAGCTGGCACCTGACATCAGTGAGATCGCCAACACATCATTCGATCCGGACTCGCTCAAAAGCGCTTCCCAGACCTTGCGAGGCAGTTGCCTTTGCCGTGCAGTCAAATACCAGATCAACTCAAAACCAAAAGCGGTTACTCACTGCCATTGCAGTCAGTGCCGCAAAAGCCATGGTGCAGCATTTGCCAGCTATGGCAGCGTACTGCGCAAAGATCTTGAATTGCTGCGGGGCACCGACGACATCAAGTCCTATCCATCCTCTGAAGCAGTGCTGCGCCAATTTTGCACTCACTGCGGCGCTTCGTTGTTTTGGTCACGCAGCCAAGGCGAGTTCTCGGACTGGATCTCAATAGCGCTGGGAACACTGGACACGGCTTTCATCCCTGACAAACAGCAGCATGTCGAGGTGACATCCAAAGCTTCGTGGTATGAAATTCAAGATCACTGGCCACATCGCGAGCGTTGAACCGTCGGTCACAGGCCGATTTTCCCCGGCACTGACGGTACATAGCGGCGACTGATGGCGGCGTTAAACAGACTCGGGTGAGCAAACCATAATTCCATCCCCAAGTTGCCGAACGCACGCGCTCATCTGCTGCGTTACCCATTCGCGAAACAGCATGGCATTGGCGCTCTGCTCAAATGGTCGCGGTGACAACAGGCAATAGCTCGAACCGTCGCGCACAAAACCGAATGGCGCGATCAACTGGTCGGACTTGAGTTCGTCCTGCACCATCAGAAACGACACCATGCCGATCCCCAGCCCCGCCAACGCTGCCTGAATGCACAGGTAGAAATGCTCGTAGTCGACCCGACTGACATCCGTCGCGGTCATGTCAGCCAGTCGAAGCCAGTTGTCCCACGCCTGCGGTCGCGTCTTGCTGCGCAGCAAGCAGGCACCGCGCAAATGATCGCTTGCGGGACGACTGGACGGGACGCAGACCGGGCCGATCCACTCCTCGCAAATCGTCACGCCATGCACGGTTGCATCCCAATGGAAATCGTCACGACGGATCGCCAGATCCACCCCCGAACGGGCGAAATCAATCGGCCCGCCAGCGGTCAGCAATTGCACTTGCAGATGCGGGTGCGCATTGTGGAAATCGGGCAGGCGCGGGATTAGCCACTTCATGGCGATGGTCGGCTCGCAGGACACCACCAGCACGTCATCGTGGACTTCACGCTGCAAGCGATAAATCGTGCTCTGCAGTTGCTCGAACATCGGCGCAGTGACATTGAACAGCAAGCGTCCCGCGTGATTGAGAAAAATCGCCCGATTGCGTCGCTCGAACAATTCAACGCCGATCACCTCCTCCAGCAAGCGCACCTGCCGGCTGACCGCGCCGTGAGTGACGTGCAGCAACTCCGCGGCCTTGACGAAGCTCTGGGTCTGGGCAGCGGTGTTAAAGAAGCGCAAAGCAGCCAACGGAGGCAGGTTCATATAGACGATGATTTCTCACAGATTTTCGCGACTATAAATCGTTTTTTTTGCCAATGACAATTGTCCATCATGGCGCCGTTCGCAGCCTGCGACGCCAGTTACGTATTCGCAACGGTTCCCTGCAGAAACCGCTGGTGAATTCAGTATCTGTGAATTCAAGTAGCGCAAATGGATATCCAGGCGCGAAGGAGCGGATTGATGAATGAGTTGTTTCTGGTAATCGCCATTACCATCCTGGCGGTGATCAGCCCCGGCCCGGACTTTGCCATGGTGACCCGCAACAGCTATGCCTACGGACGGCGCAGCGGTTTACTGGCCGCGCTGGGTATTGCCTGCGGCGTTCAGGTGCATGTGTTTTATACGGTGTTCGGCGTGGCGCTGATCATCACGCAATCACCCATGCTGTTCATGGCGATGAAACTGTTGGGCGGTGGGTATCTTGTGTATCTGGGCATCAAATCCTTCACCCATAAATCCGTGCTGACATTGGCTGAGGCCAGTGCCTCGGCACCGGGTGCATGGCAGCTGTTCGGCTCCGGTTTCCTGACCAATGCGCTGAATCCGAAAACCATGTTGTTCGTGGTGGCTGCGTACAGCCAGGTGGTGCAGGCCGGCAGTTCCCTGACAGCAAACCTCGCCTATGGCCTGTTCATGTCGCTCACCCATTGGGCGTGGTTCAGCCTGGTCGCGTTGTTTTTTTCTACGCAACGCTTGCGCCGGCGCATGCTGGAAAAACAGCAGGTCATTGACAAGGTAATTGGTGCGGCGCTGATTGGCCTGGCGGCCTGCTTGATGATTCCGGGGGTTGCGCAGACTTGAGCCAGAGCGTTTATGCTGTCGCGTCTGATACCCGTCAGGTCATTCTCGGCACAATCACGATGAGGCCCATTTCATGAGTAAAGCGCCCTACGTACCGCCCAAAGTCTGGAAACACGAAGCCCCGTCCGGCGGCCAGTTCGCCAGCATCAACCGCCCGATTGCCGGGCCGACGCATGACAAGACGCTGCCGGTTGGCAAACATCCGCTGCAACTGTATTCACTGGCGACGCCCAACGGCGTGAAGGTGACCATCCTGCTGGAAGAGTTGCTCGCACTGGGGCACACCGGTGCCGAATACGATGCGTGGCTGATTCGCATCAACGAAGGCGATCAGTTCTCCAGCGGCTTTGTCGAGATCAACCCGAACTCGAAGATTCCGGCACTGCTCGACCGCAGCGCGCAGCCGCCGATTCGGGTGTTCGAATCCGGTTCGATCCTGCTGTATCTGGCAGAAAAATTCGGCGCCTTTCTGCCGAAAGATCCGGCAGGCCGCACCGAAACCCTGAACTGGCTGTTCTGGCAGATGGGCGCGGCGCCTTATCTGGGCGGCGGCTTCGGGCACTTCTACGCGTATGCGCCGGAGAAGCTCGAATACCCGATCAACCGCTTCACCATGGAAGCCAAGCGACAGCTCGACGTGCTCGACCGCCGCCTCGGCGAGAGCCGCTATCTGGCCGGCGACAGCTACACCATCGCCGACATCGCGGTCTGGCCGTGGTACGGCCAACTGGTGCGCAACAACGTGTATTCGGCTGCCGAGTTTCTAGCGGCTCAGGAGTACACCCACGTGCAACGCTGGGCAGAAGAAATCGCCAATCGGCCGGCGGTCAAGCGTGGACAACGCGTCAATCGCACCTGGGGTGACGAGGCGAGCCAGGTCGCGGAACGGCATCAGGCCAGCGACCTGGATTGATTCCAGGGTTTAAACGGTTTGCCGGCGCATGGTCAAAATTGCCGCACCAAAACCGATGAACGTAGTGCCCACTACCCGGCTGACCCAACGCGACAACGCGGGCCGGGTCAGCACGCCTTTGGCCCGGGAGGCCAGCGCGGCATACAGGCTCAGCGAGGTCACCGACAACGCCATGAAGATCGACGTCAGGATCAGGAACTGCGGCAACAACGTCGCGCCCTGATCGATGAACTGCGGGAACAGCGCGGTGAAAAACATCGTCGCCTTGGGGTTGGTCACCGCCGTGAGGAACGCCGACTTGTAGAGTTTCATACGGGTCGGCCTGCTCTTGCTCACGTCATCGGCAATGCCGTCGGGCAACATCGGGCCCTTCTTGAACAACTGTTTGAGCCCGAGATAGAACAGATAGCCGGCACCGAGAATTTTCACCGCGTTGAACAACCACTCGGAACTCGCCAGCAACGCGCCCAACCCCAGCATCGCCGCCGCCGACAGGCAGAACAGGCCACTGGCATTGCCCAGCGACGACCAGATCGCACTGCGCTGCCCGTGCGCCAGACTGTTATTGATCGCCATCAGCGTCGCAGGTCCGGGACTGGCGATGGCAATCGCCGCGACGAGGGTGAAGGCCAGAATCGAGTGAGAATCCATTTTCAATGCTCGTTGGTTATGAGGTGAGGCATGTTACCGCAGCTGCACCTCGCTGCGCCCGCGCGTTGTTTTTAGTTGCGGCACGTGCAGGCGATACGCGAAGCGTCTGGTATGCGTGGCGTACGCTAGCCGCGCACGATGTCGTAGGTCGACTGTACCAGGCCCGAAGGAAAACTGCGGCTGGAGACCAGTTCCAATGCAATGTCCTGCGCAAGCTCCCCGAACAACGACCTTCCCGAGCCGATCAGCACAGGGACCGTGGTGATCACCATATCCGCGACCAGGCCGTCGCGCAGGAAGGATTGCACCATCTGCCCGCCGTCGACATACACCCGCGCGACGCCTTGGCTCGCCAGTTCCGCCATCAGCTCTGCGGGTGCGCGATTGGAAAAGCGCAGTTTACCCTGCAACGCCTCGGGCACCGGCGTATTCACCAACTGTTCGGACAGCACCACCACGGGCCGATCGTAGAACCATGTGTCGAAGGTCATCACCTTCTCATAGGTACCCCGCCCCATCACGATCACATCCTTGTCGGCAATGAAGGTCCAATAGCCATGATCCTCTGTCTGATCATCACGCTGCAAAAGCCAGTCGATCCCGCCATCCGGGCGCGAAATGAAGCCATCCAGACTGACGGCAATGAACACGTGGGCAGTGGCCATCAGGGCCTCCTTATTCAAGGGACGGTGCTCCAGTTATCCTCAACTGAATGTCGAAAGCAACCTGAGTGCGACTCCAGAACACGTTGCCGGCAATATATGATGAGCGCTGTTGATCGCTGGCCATTATCCGCAAAGGAACCCGCAATGCCCCCTGGAAAACGTGAACTGGCGCGGATCGAGCGGCGCTTGATTGCCACGCTCACTGACGCATGTGAAACCGCAAAAGGTGAAATCAAAGGCTTCACCTGGCTGACCCACACCGCTGACCTGAACGCTTTGCCGGAAACCCTGACAGTCATCTGGGTGTTCGAAACCGAAGCAGACAAAACGCTCGCCCTGACGCAAGCCAAAACACGCATCTTCGAACTGACGGCCACCGCACTGAGGGAAGCCGACATCGACCTGCGCCCTTCAGACCGCTGTGTGCGTTTCGACTCCGAGCAAGAGTGCCTGCGCACGTACGGTGGCAACTGGCGTGAGCGTCTGGCGCAAAACACGCGGGGGCAACGGTGATGGAGCTGTAAGCACCCGGCTTTCGATAAGGTTCGCTATCATCCTTCGCAGCTGGCTTTCTCCTTCAGGGACAGTGAAACCATGGAACAGTCCAAACCAGATCCAGGTTCCGATTGGGTAGTGCGCAGCACTCAGCCGGGGCGGATAGAACGCATCGAGGCCTGGTTTGGCGGCCATGGCTACCAGCCACATCGGCACGACACTTATTCGATCGGCCGCACACTCTCCGGCGTGCAGAGCTTTCACTACAAGGGCACCCTGCGCCACGGCTTGCCGGGAAACACCTTGCTGCTGCATCCGGATGAACTGCACGACGGCATGGCCGGGACCGAAGCAGGTTTCCACTATCGCATGGCCTATATCGACCCGGCCCTGATTCAGCAGGTTTTGAAGGGTGAGCCGTTACCCTTCATCGCCGGCGGCCTCTCCAGCGATCCGCGTCTGTATCGGGCCAGCGAAGCGTTCGTGCAGGCGATGGATCACGCACTCGATCCGCTGGAAGAACAGGACGCCCTGTTTGATCTGGCAATGGCCCTGCGCGCGGTGGCGGGCAAACCTCGTGGACGCAAACTGCTCGATTACCCGGCGGCCGAGCGCGCCAGAGAATTCATCATGGCCCACCTGCACCAGAGCGTGACGCTGGAGATGCTGGAGCACGCCAGCGGCCGTGAAAAGTGGAGCCTCTCCCGGGACTTCAGAGTGCTGTTCGGCACCAGCCCCTATCGCTTCGTGACCCTGCGCCGCCTGGATGTATTGCGCACGCTGGTGCTTGACCGATTCTCGCTGGTGGATGCCGCGCTGGCGGCGGGTTTTCACGACCAAAGTCACATGACCCGACACTTCACCCGCACGTATGGTGTATCTCCGTCGCGTTGGCTGGAGCGCGTGCGGACACAGGGTCAACTTGCAGGATCGTACAAGCATTGCCAATCGCCCCTTCGCTAGGCTGACGACTCCCGTTTGAGAGAGGATCTGTCATGCCACACACCCGCAAAGAACCGAGTCTGCACGCCATCAATCTGGCGCAAAAAGCCGCACTGATCGACCAGCAATGGAGCCCGCGAGTGGTCGCCGAAATGAATGACTACCAGTTCAAGGTGGTTCGCATCGAAGGTGAGTTCATCTGGCACTCCCACCCGGAAACCGATGAAGCCTTTATCGTGATCGAAGGCACGCTGCGGATCGATCTGCCCCATGGCAGCGTCTACATCGAGCCGGGTGAGTTGTACGTCGTGCCGCGCGGAATCGAACATCGGACGGCAGCAGAGGGAGAAGCGCGACTGATGATGATCGAGCCTCGGGGTGTGCGTAACACCGGGCACGAAGGTGGGGAGCGCACGGCGGACAACGACGTCTGGATCTGAGCACAGGGCGCCGTGAAATCGTGGTTTGACGGCGCCATTTGTTGAGTGTCTAGCCCTTGGTTTGCCGCTGATACTGCGCAACCAACTGGTCGAGAAACTCGAAGAGTTTCAGGTTCATCGCCTCATAGACGTTGTTGCGAAGCGCCGCCGGTTGCTGAACGAAACGCTGATCCAGCGCGGCTGCCAACTCTTCACCGGACGCGGCAATCAAGCGCTCCACGACATCCGCAGTGAATTCCATGTGGCACTGAAAGCCGTAGACCAGATCGCTGTACTCGACAATCTGACGCGGACAGCCCTCACTGACCGCGAGGACCTTCGCGTCCGCCGTCAGCCCCGGCATATCGTTGTGCCAATGCCCCACCTCAAGCACATCGCCGAAGTGCGCAACCTTGGCGCTGCCCTTCCCCGCTGCCGTCAACCTGATCGGAAAATTGCCGATCTCCTTTTCCGGACTGTGACCATGCGCAGCACCCAGCGCCTCACCGACCAATTGCGCCCCCAGGCACACCCCCACCACTGCCTTGTTCGCCTTGATCGCTCTAACGATCAAATCGCACTCGGCGGCCGCGTTGAAATGCGGACATTCCTCCAGGGTCGTCGCCGGCGATTGCGGGCCGCCCAACACCACCAGCAAGTCGATGTTCTCCACGCTCGCAGGCAACGCATCAAAGGCATGGACGCGTGAATAACCCGCCTCATGGCCACGCTGCCGAACCCAGGTCTCGTAGGCGCCGGGCGATTCGAATGCTTCGTGGACCACAAAATGAACGTTCATTGAAAATCCTTGAAATGCGGGATGAATGCCACGCGAAAGACTGTATGACACACAGCGTCATAGACAAGTGTGATTTTTGTACTGGTGAGGGAATATTCAGAATGCCCGTCTTTCAGCCATAACCTGACGTCTACTGGCTAAAGCACTTACCAATTCCCGTTTCTGGACATGTGAGGACAACTACCGGCCAGAAGCGGACTTTTTCACCTCGATGCTTAAGTTCAAAGCACGCTTGCCAGATAATCGGATCGCGGCTTTCTGCCGTCGTCGACCTCGCTTCAATCAGGCAGGGCTGCCTTTTGTCCACGAGGCCGGATCGCATCAAAATTTGTGATCACGGATCGTCAATCGAACCTTACCAAGTTCTTAAAGATCAGTTGCCCCCAGCTGTCTCCGCGCGCCTGCACTAGCAGCCCACCCTCCGAAAGCCCGCCAAGTTTGATCGGCGAGAAACCGAGATTTTCAGCAAGCGTACCGACTTCCGTTGCGGCGTCGTCGTCATCGCTCGCCAGGAACACGACTCTCCTGCCGCCCTGTATGGCCGGATTCTGGTCAAGCACGCCGGCGACCAAATGGTTGAAGCCCTTGACCAGTCTTGCACCCGTGAAGGCCTGCGCAATGACTTTGGAAGAAGGCTGCCCTCCCAGTTGCTCAGGAGGCACGCCGTAGGCATTAGTCACATCGATAATGGTCTTGCCCTTCCAGGTCGGCAGCGCTTTCGCGACCTCTCGGTGAGACTCAAAACGGACAGCCAGAAAGACGATGTCCGCCTTGAGGGCTTGCGCCAGTGTTGCTGGCACGATCGCTGGTCCGATCGCGGCTGCAGTGGAGGCAAAGCTTTGCGGATCGCGAGTGGTTGCAACGGATACTTCGATGCCGCTTCGGGCAAACGCCTTGGCCAGGGCCTGGCCGAGCTTGCCGAAACCGATAATTGCGTAGTTCATATATTCTCCTTGGGTTTACTACGCCCGGCGGGCTCCGAATATCGATCGAGTGACCGGCGGGGCGTAGCGAATCAGATTTGCGCCAGGCCGCCGTCGACGGCGACCTCACTGGCGGTCATGAAGCTGCTGTCCTGCGACGCGAGAAACGCGGCCGCCGCGCCGATCTCCGCCGGATCGGCCATGCGCTGGAGTGGATTCATCGAAGCGAAGACCTTCATGCCTTCCTCGCCCAGCGCGGCCTTGGCGAGTTCGGTCGCGGTCGGCCCGGGCGACAGCACGTTGACCCGGATACCCGTGCCCTTCAGATCCTCCGCCCAGGTCCGCGCAAGATTGCGCACTGCCGCTTTGCTCGCGCTGTAGACACTGAAAGCGGGGGCGCCCGTAGTGCCGGCGCTCGATCCGGTCAGGATGATCGAACCGCCCTGGCCCATCAGCGGCAGCGCCTTCTGGACCGTGAAGATCAGGCCCTTCACGTTGGTGTCGAAGGTTTCGTCAATGTGCTCGGCGGTGAGTTTGCCGAGCGCAAGCGGGCTCCCCGCCCCGGCATTGGCGAAGACGATGTCGAGGGTTCCGCGCTCGGCCTTCACCGCCGCGTACAGTCGGTCGAGGTCGGCCCGATCGGAGACCGAGCCCTTTACCGCGCGGGCATTCGGTCCGAGCTCGGCCACGGCGACATCGAGCGCTTCCTGGCGGCGGCCGAAGATGAACACGAAGGCTCCCTCCTCGATGAAGCGTTTTGCTGCGGCGAGGCCTATGCCGGTGGCACCGCCGGTGATCACCGCGGTCTTTCCATTCAGTCTGGTCATGCGTGCATCCTTCGTTGGCGTTGTACCCAAGCAGGAAATTGCTTGCTTGAGAACGAGGATGCAGCTCAGGTAACCTAAGGACAAGTATGCACCTTTAGGTAAGTATCAAAATATGACGACGACTTCTGAAATCTGCGACACCGGTTGCGGGCTCAACGCCACGCTGCGCATCATTTCGGGCAAGTGGAAACCGCTGGTCTTGTTTTTCCTGCGCAGCGGCCCGAAACGCTATGGCGAGCTCAAGCGTTTGATCCCGGGCGTCAGCGACAAGGTGCTGATCCAGCAGTTGAAGGATCTGGAAGCCGATCATGTGCTGGCGCGGACCGACTACAAGGAAGTGCCGCCGCGCGTGGACTACGCGCTGACCCCACTCGGTCGCAGCCTGGCTGAAGCGATCGTGCCACTGTGCACCTGGGGCACCGAAAACGCGGCACAAATGGCAAGAATCTTCGCTGAGCGCGACACTTTGGCCTAGCAGTATTACGAACCGCGCATCACACTCCGAGCCTCGCTTTCAATAAGAAACGGGCCGCCGCGGATAATGACCATCAGTTAAGCGAACTCAATGCTCAAAGCAACGAAGATCAATTGTGGGAGCGGGCTTGCTCGCGAAGACTGACTCGCAGACAACACACACTCTGCTGGCATAAAAAACCCGCCACCCCGATCAACCGGGGCGGCGGGTTTTGTATTTTCAGTCAGCGCACTTCGACCGTTTGTCTCAAACCTGTCTGCACCTGTCAGATCTGACAGGTGTACATCCCTCGATAAAACGCTTTGATAGCTCCTGGCCTTTTCCCGCTCAGGAGACTCCGTCATGAACACCCGCGAACTCCCCGAGAACACCGTGTTGGCACTGTCACCACCCCGTGCCCCAGAGGCAACAACACCGGTGATCGGCGCCCATTATGGCGTGCCCAAGCATGTCTATGACCTCAAACCCATGGGCCTGAAAGTCGATATCGATCCGCCGCTCGCGGGTACGCTGCAACCTGGCGATGTCATCACGCTGGTACTGAACGGGCTGTCCGGGAACAGCAAATCCATCAATGCCGGTGAAGAGAACTTCATCACCACGCTGTACATCAACAAAGGCCTGTTGTTACCGGACAGAATTAACGAACTCGTTTACACCATCACCCGTGGCAGTTCGAATATCGGCACTTCGACGCCGGCGCTGACCCTGCTTTACAACACTATTCGGCCCGGGATGGAAGACGTTACTCCTGGCGATGGCGCGCATTCGGAGCTGAGACTGATCCTGCCGGCAGACGTGCTTGAAGAGGGCATCGACGCAGAGCGCGCCAAACAAGGCGTGCTGTGTTGTTTTGCCTACCCCTATTGCCGTGCCCACGACGTGATATGGCTGAACTGCAACGGTCAGGACGTCTACCGCACTGTCAGCGTTTCGGAAGCGCCGGCGACGCCTTCAAGTGAGCCCACCACGCTTTGTGTGATGGTTGAAGAAGAGGTATTTATACGTGCGGGAGATCACCCCAACTTCGTATTCTCCTTCACCGTCACCGACCAGCTCGGCAATGGACCGGACACCGATTCCCCGTGGTCAGGCATCGTGCCAGTGGATGTAAACCTCACACAACAGCGTCTGGTGGCGCCCGACGTGACGGAAGATCCGGACGACCCCAACGACGATCCGGCGACTATCGATCTGGACAAACTCGGCAGCAAAGACCTGAGCGTGCTGGTGCATGCCTTTGCCCCGCTGTGGCAGCTCAACGACGTGATCCGTATGCTTTACAGTGCTACCCCACCCAGCGGCCCCGTTGTGCAGCACACCGTGGAAACCAGCGTTGGGCGGATTCCTTTCACCTACAAATTGCTGGTGCCCAACGCCAAGGTCATCGCTGACAGCGTGGTGCGGGCCAGGTATGAGTTGGTAAGAACCGGGGCAGTCATTGCCACCTCGAAAACCACCACGGCTCAGGTGACGGGAGGGGACACGATTGATTTGCTACCACCTTCTCTGGTGTCGCCGGCGGTGAGTCCGATTGATATTCCGGCTTATCTCGAAGGTGTAACCATGCGCATCGAGTACCTGGGTGCATTGCCCGGCGACCGGGCAAGGTTGGTGGAGGTCAATCCGCCGGCCGGGGCGCCGCAGTTTCCGTTAGTGGCGTTCAACGTGAATAAGCGGGTGAATACCCTTCTGACTCCCGAGTTCCTGACAGCACGGCAAGGCAAGGACATCGAGTTTCGCTGGAACCTGAATCGTGATGGTGGGCAGGCCGGGAGGTCGCCAATCTTGAAGTTGAGCATCTTGCCAATAGCAGAAGCCCCGACCATCTCCTCGATCAAAGGCTCGCCCAGTGGCGTGGAAATTCCGCATGGCGGCACCACCGTCGAGACAGCGGTCACCCTGACCGGTGCGGCGAGCAAAGGTCTGCAGGTTGAGGTGTTCGACGGTACGGTTTCCAAAGGCAAAGCCACCGCCGATGCTTCAACCGGGATCTGGACGTTGCTGGTCAGCGGGCTGGCGGGCGCGGCGCACAGCCTGACGGCCAAAGCGCTTTATGGCGCGGGTCTGGTGTCAGACCCGTACGCCCTCACGGTCGCCAACGCGGCCGCTCCCGTCATCACCTCGGTCAAGGATTCCAAGGGCAACGACATCCCCGACGGCGGCACCACCGTAGACACCACGGTCAATTTGACCGGTACGGCGACCGCGGGCCTGGAGGTAGAGATTTTTAACCGAGGCTTCTCATTGGCTACACGCCCAGTCGACACCAGTGGCGTTTGGACGTTCGAGAACAAGGGCATGGGCGTCGGGGCGCATAGCTTCACCGCCAAAGCACTGTACGGCGCGGGTCAGGTATCGGATGCATGGACTCTGACAGTGACCGCCTCGGTCGCCCCGACCATCACCAAGGCCGAAGACTCCAAGGGGGACCTGATCCCGCAAGGTGGCATCACCGTCGACACCACGGTCAAACTCACCGGCACGGCCAGCAAAGGGCAAAAGGTGCAGATCAAGGACGGCGCAACGGTCAAGGACGAAGCCACCGCCGATGCCACCACCGGCGAATGGACGCTGACCATGACCGGACTGGGCGCGGTGGCACACAGTTTCACTGCCACCGCCCTGTACGGCGCAGGTCAGGTGTCGGCTGCACGCACGCTGACGGTCGCCAACGCGGCCACTCCCGTCATCACCTCGGTCAAGGACGCCTACGGCAACGAAGTCGCCAACGGCACTACCATCGTCAACGATTATGTCAACCTTACCGGCACGGCTACGGCCGGTTTTGAGGTCGAGATCTTCGATGGTGCCACGTCCAAAGGCCGAAGCACGGCCAACGCCAGTGGCGTCTGGACCCGCAGGGTTCAGGGCATGGGTGTCGGGGAGCATAGCCTGACCGCCAAAGCCCTGTATGGCAGCAGTCCGGTATCGGCGGCCAGGACCTTTAAAGTGGCCATAGCGGTGACGCCTGCGATCACCTCGGTGAAAGACTCCAAAGGTAACGACATCCCCAACAATAGCACCACCATCGACACCACTGTCATTTTGACCGGCACGGCAACCGCGAACCTGGAAGTCGAAATCTTTGATGGCGCCACCTCCAAAGGCCGTCGTCCTGTCAACGCCAGTGGCGTCTGGACCCATACGCTGGAGAACCTGGACGACGGGACGCACAGCCTGACCGCCAAAGCCCTGTATGGTTCGGAGCAGTCATCCGCGCCACGCATCGTGAAGGTGGAGACGGCGCCCGAGTTGATCATCGATCCGACGCCTATGGTGCTGGATGGGCTCAAATTGATTCAGGACTATGGCTGGCCGACGAAGGAGGTGGAAGGCAACGTTGAGACTCGGGTGCCCATCAGTGGTGCGGCCCCGTATACCTACACCTCGGCCGATCCGAGTATTGCCAGTGTGGATGCGAACGGGAAGGTAGCCGGGCTCAAAAGGGGGACCGCACGAGTGACCGTGGTGGACCGATATAACAGGACCGCATCATACGCGGTGACTGTGTCCAATGTGTACCGGATAAAGAGGACTTGGGGGAAAATGCGTCTGGACAGCGCAGCAGCATGGGTCGGCAACCAGCCGCATGTAGCCCGCGAGCTCGCCGCCGAATGTGTATTAACATTCCCGGATAACTTCGGCGCGATCGAGGGGATTCTCGCACCGTTCTACCCCCCCACCTATGGAAACGACGGAAACACACTGATTGAGGGGGCGTATACCCCCGACGCCCGCCAGTGGTCTCCATACAACGTGCACTACACCGCGTTGTATTCCACAACCACGAGCGGGATCCAAGTCCCCCCGGAACCCCTTCGCGAGGCACCGTGGTGGGTGATGGGAGGGTTCGCCATCACCCCTGAAGTGTGAGGAATGAGCTCTGATACGAAAAAACGGTAATCCACGCCCGGCACCGC